>NZ_NHCK01000025.1:0-13857 GCF_002172815.1 Hyphomonas sp. TMED31
GGCACCGAAGCCGGCTTCCGCGCCTGCGAGACCGCCGTGCTGACTCATGGCGGCATGGGCTATGCCAAGGAATACCATGTCGAGCGCATGATGCGCGAAGCCATGCTCGCCCGTATCGCCCCGGTCAGCCGCGAGATGATCCTCAACTTCATCGCCGAACGCGTCCTCGGCCTGCCGAAGAGTTACTGATTGATCCGGGGACACCATCCGACCTCTCCCCGGCCCAGAACTCTGAAAACCCCTGATCTGCCCGGCAGGTCAGGGGTTTTTCTTTGGCTCCTATCCGACAGGCCCTCGCACTGTGGCAGGCTAAGCGGCATGGACTCGCTGTTTCGCCCCCTTGCAACACCCCTGCCGGCCCATCTGGAACCCTACCAGTTCTGGATCTGGCTGCAGATCGTGATGATCCGCGCCTATGTGCGTGCGGTGCGCGGCAAGGGCGTGCTGTTCAGCACGCTGATCGACCGGCGCGGCAATGTCTATCTCAACTGGATCGAGAAGGACCCGGAGGACCTGACGCCTGACCCGTTCAGCTTCACTCCCTCCAAAGCCTATCAAGCCGCCCTCTCCGGCCCCGAGCCCGCCCATCCCGGCGAGAGCCTGGACCTCCTGCAAATTGCCTCTCCCTCTCCGCGCCGCATCGCGTACATCCCGCATGTCTTCACGCAGGGCCCCTTGCCCTTGCCGGACACCTGACCGCGCTTCCCACCTCCAGAAAACCCAACCAACGACCCAAGCGCCCTCACAGGCGTCGCACGTGCGGGTGGCACGCTCGTCTCCCTACAGATCGTCGGCCTTCTTCATGTGTTCGAAGAATTCTTCCTTCGTGTTGGTCCGCGGATAAGGCTCATCCGGGACCGGCACATCGAGGAAGGCGCACAGGGGCGCCCAACCATCCTTGGCCGAATGCACCAGAAGGCGCTCGGCCGGAATGGCGGCCTTCACCGCGGCCTCATGCGCCTCGAAGGCGGCGATGATGCCATCCCGGTCGCGGGCACCGCCCAGGCTGCGCTCCAGCACTTTGGAGACCATCCTGAACCATTCCACCGCGGGCGGCGGCCAGGACGCCTCATCCCAGACCGTGGCCAGGATGGTTTCGGAAATACTGTTGTACCAGCTCTCGGCTGAGCGCGAGGAAAGGATCACTTTGGCGTCNGGATACGCGGCGGCGAGCTCCTGCCAGAAGGCGGCGGTCGGCCAGTCCACCGCCGCGCCATAGCCGGCATAGATCGCCTCGAAATCCGCGCGCCCGGCCAGCGCCTCATTCCAGAGCGGCACCTGCGCATCGCCATTCTCGATCACCTCGATCATGTGGTGGCAAGGCCCGAATCCCAATTGTTCCAGAGCCAGCTTCAAGGACATTGTGCCTGTTCGGCCAAATCCTGCGCTGAAAACCGATAGTGTCATACTGTCCCCTCCCAACTGCCAGAATTGCAGTATGGAGACCGAATTATCACACCCGGAAGGGAGTTGACAGAAGAATCGGAAACGTCCGTTGCAGGCGAGGCTCAGGCCACGTCGCGGCGCGGGACAGGAACNAGGGTNCCCATGCCCTCAAAGCTTTCCTCGCCCGTCAGGTAAGGNAGCATCTTTTCAGCCGTCAGCGGGGTCGAGAAATAAAAGCCCTGCACCAGATGGCATCCNGCCGCACGGACATGCTCCANCTCCTCGCGCGTCTCCACNCCTTCGGCAACGCAGGCAATCGACAGAGACCGGCACAGACGGCTGATGGTCCGCACAAGGCCGAAGCTCTTGTCATTGCTCTCGATCGAGGACACGAAGCTGCGGTCNATCTTGACGATGTCGAATTCCAGCTCCTGCAGNTATCGCAGGGAAGAAAAGCCCGTGCCNAAATCATCAAGCGCGATCTTCACGCCAAGTTCGCGGAACTTCATGAGNTTCTTGTGCACCTCGGTAAAGTCCGTCAACAGGGAGGTCTCGGTCACCTCAATGGAAATCCGCTTGCGCAAGCTTGGGGGCTGACGGATCAGCATGGAGGCCATCAAATCCGTGCACTGCNGACTGTTCACATCCTGCGCAGACAGGTTCACGGCAATGCAGGCATTGTCCGGCCAGACTTTCAGCTGGGCAATCACCTTGCGGAACACGGCCAGCGTCATTTCCTGGGTCATGCCTGCCTTCTCGGCAATCGGCACAAANTCGCCCGGCGGCACCATGCCGATTTCCGGACTGTCCCAGCGCGCCAGCGCTTCGCACCGGCTGATCGTGCCATCATGCGTATCGATGATGGGCTGGAAGACGAGATGAATTTCGCGGTCGAGCCGCGCATTCTTGAAGGCCTGATGGACAAGCACTTCGCGGCGCTTGCTTTCAGCGTGACGGGAGGAGAATTCCACCACCGCTCCGGCCGCCTGCTCTTTCGCGCGGAACAGGGCAAAGTCCGCCTGTTCCAGAAGATCCTTCGATGAGGCAACTTCAAAGCCCCGGGAGGACAGTCCGATNGANGCCGACACACGGCTNGTATCACCGCTCGGCAGGATGACNGGANGGCCNACCTGCTTCACCAGNTCCTCGGAAAAGTCCANCACATCCTNNCGGCNCATATCCCANGGCAGGACATAGGCAAACTCGTCNCCGCCNAGGCGCGCCACCACNCCGCCCCGNCGGGCAACTGCGGTCTTCAGGCGCGCGGCCGTCTCCACNAGCACAGCGTCNCCTGCAGAATGTCCGAACACGTCATTCAGCGGCTTGAAACCATCAAGATCAACCAGGCCNACNATCGGCATTTCNCCATCCGGGCACCGGTCGAAAAAGAGATTGATCTGNTCAAAGAACCGGCGGCGGTTCGGCAGGCCGGTCAACGTGTCGGACAGCGCCAGGAAGCGATTGGATTCGGCGAGGCCCGATGCGCGCTCATTCTCTGAAACCAGTTCGGAGTGGAGGTTTACGGATTCCACGATCCGTTGCTTGTGGGCATAGGACACTTTGAAGAACACGAGATAGGACACCGCCATCGGCACCACGATAAAACTGTACGACGCCGGATGGGCCAGAACGAACAGAGCGCTGAAGACGAACAAAGTGCCGATCAGGCCGATTGCCACGATGCGCGGGCGCGGCATGGAACACATCATGCCAACCGGGCCGATCAACCCCGTGAACAGGGCCAGCTGTGTCTCGCGAGCCCCTTCCGCATAGGGGAATAGCAGGCAAATCCATCCTCCCAGCACGATGAAAATGGTCACTGAGCCAATTTCCATGGCCCGGAAATCTCTTTTCGCCTTGTCCGGATCGGTGAAATCTGCCTGCGACATCTGCCAGTGACTGATGCGCAGGATACTCCCNACAATAAAGAAGGCGGGAATACCNAGTGTCAGGTANAGNGGCGCAGCCTCAAGGAAACACAGGCCCAGTGAAAACGCCGCAACACACAGCATGACATACAGCGCCGGCAGATTNTGGGTGGTCGCCCGAATCTGCTCCATCATCACGGCCTCATCCATGGACCGCGCATTGTGCAGCATGGCGCGATAGTGCTTGATGTCGGAAATTCTTTGCATCGACGATTCACTCTATTGAGCATCGACGCTTAAGCCCTGTTCTATAAAGCCCGGTTTAGGTGACGGAAAATTCCACAGCTTGTCGTTAACGCTACCTTCACAGTGTAAAACCGCGTCAGACTTGCGTCTGGCCACTTGCTTTTCCCGGATTCGCTGGCAAAGAGCGAAGCATGACTGACACACTTCCAGACCGCCTCGCCCTAGACCCGGCCAGCAAGTATCACGATGCAGACCTGCTGCAGCGTGAGATCGGCGTACGCTTCAATGGCGTCGAGAAAACCAATGTCGAGGAGTACTGCATCTCCGAAGGCTGGATCCGTGTTGCCGCCGGCAAGGCTGTCGACCGCAAGGGCCGCCCCCTGACGCTGAAGCTGAAGGGCGAAGTGGAAGTGTGGATCAAGGACGAGCCAGAGAGCTGAAGGCCAACTGCTTTCTTCCAGAATTGAATGACTCGGCATAAACCTCTCACCGGGAGGAATTTGTCATGCCATATCTTGTCGCCGGACTGGTCCTGTTCTTCGGGGTCCATCTGTTTTCCGCTTTCCGCAGCCGCGCGCCGGGCAAGGATCTNCGCCANCGGCTCGGCTACGCGCCCTATATGGGNCTCTACAGTCTCGTGGCGATTGCGGGCTTTGTGCTGATCATCATCGGCTATGATCAGGCTCGCTGGATCGGCTCGCTCTATTTCCCGCCGGTCTGGGGCCGGCATGTCACGATGGCGCTGATGCTGCCTGCGATGATCGCCCTGGCCGCGGCCTACCTGCCCGCCGGGCGGATCAAGAAAGCGCTGAAACACCCCATGCTGGTTGCNGTGAAGCTGTGGGCGCTGGGCCATCTGATCGCCAATGGCGAATGGAATTCCGTNGTCCTCTTCACCAGCTTCCTCGCCTATGCCGTGATNGACCGCATNGCCGTCAAGAAGCGCGGGGACAACGGCCCTGNCCCCGATGCGCCNTCTTCCACACTGGGGGACATCGGCGCGCTCATTATCGGCATCGGGGCCTATCTGGTGTTCGTGTTCCACCTGCANGAATGGCTGATCGGCGTNCCGGTCNTGCTGAAGGGCTAGCGGATGGAGGCCCAATGCGCCTGCGGCCAGCTGGTCNTCATCCTGCCCGAAGATGTGACGCCGGCTGTGGTTGCCTGTCATTGCACGGCCTGCCAGCGCCGCTCGGGCTCGCCCTTTGGCGTTGGCGCCTACTACCCCCGCGCCCTGCTCTCCTTCTCGGGCNATAGCCGCGCCTGGACCCGGCAGGCCGACAGCGGCGGCGCGTTCACCACCCATTTCTGCCCGGTCTGCGGCTCCANCNTTTACTGGACCACGGAGAAGCACCCGNACGCGGTTGGCATTGCTGTCGGGGCCATTGCAGATCCACACTTTCCAGCGCCTGTCCGGTCTGTCTGGGAAGAGACCCGGCATGACTGGGTCGAGATCACCTCCGCCACCCAGCACTTCCCGAAGGGCCGCAGCTGACCGCCCGTCAATGGCAGGCCCGGCGTCCGCCGCTTGCTCGCCGGTCTGAGGCAGGCTAAGTCGCTGGCCATGTCGAAACAAACCCGAATTTCCCGCAAGACCGTCAAGGACATCGCCGCCGCCAAGGGCGGGGAGCCGCTGGTCTGCCTGACCGCCTATGACGCGCCGATGGCCGAGATCATGGACCCGCATGCCGATCTGATCCTGGTAGGCGACAGCCTTGGCATGGTGGTCCACGGCCTGCCCTCCACGGTCGGCGTNACGATGGAAATGATGATCCTGCACGGTCAGGCCGTCATGCGCGGCAGCCAACAGGCNTTCGTGGTNGTGGACATGCCCTTCGGCAGCTANGAGACCAGCGAGGANCAGGCCTTCCTGAATGCCGCGCGGATCATGAAGGAAACCGGCTGTCAGGCCGTGAAGATCGAGAGTGGCGCCTATGCAGCCACCCAGATCGCGCATCTGGTCGAGCGCGGCATTCCGGTGATGGGCCATGTCGGCCTGCGGCCGCAGGCAATCAATGTGGATGGCGGCTTCCGCGCCAAGGGCCGCACCGGCTCTGAACGCGATATCGTGCTGAACGAGGCCCGCGCGGCGGACCGGGCCGGCGCATTTGCCATCGTGATCGAGGGCGTCGCACGGGATCTGGCAGACGAGATCACCGCTGAGGTGAGCTGNCCGACCATTGGCATCGGGGCTTCGGCCAGCTGTGATGGTCAGGTGCTGGTCACACAGGACATGCTGGGCCTGTTCGACTGGGCTCCGAAATTCGTGCGCCGCTATGGTGACCTGCGCACCGACATAGATGCCGCCATTGGCAAGTTTGCCGCCGATGTCCGGTCCCGCGAATTCCCCGGCCAGGCAGAGACCTATTCCCTGCGAAAACCTGATGCCAAACAGCCCTGACACGTTGCAGCTGGACGCAGGCACGTCTAGGTTCCCCCCGAAATCAGATTACCCGATCGGAGCGCCCCGTTGAGCGACATTTTTGACGAAGTCGAAGAAAGCATCCGTCAGGACAAGATGGAAGGCCTGTGGAAACGCTACAGGCCGTTCATCTATGGCGCGGCGGCGCTGCTCGTGGGGGCTGTGGCTCTCAACGAATTTGTCCTGCGCCCGCAAGCCGAACAGGCCCGCAATGAGCGTGCCCTGGCATTCGAAACCGCGCTGAACCTGCTGGAAAACGATCAGTATGTAGAGGCCGAAGCCGCCTTCCGCGAACTGGCCGAAGGCAATGGCAAGATCGCCCCGCTGGCCGCGCAATATCTGGCGCAGACCCAGTATGAAGGGGGCGGAGACGCCACCAGCGCCACGCGCACCCTGTCGGCCGCCGCCGCCGTGGAAGGCAGCCCGTATGAGCGCCTGTCCATCCTCAAGACGGCCTATTTCTCGGTCGATACCCAGTCCATGCAGGATCTGGAAGCGACGCTCGGCAGCNTGGTCGAGGATGAAGGCCCGCTCGGCGCGCTNGCCCGCGAACTNNTCGCCGCNAAGGCNTTCGAGACNGGCGACATCGCCCGNGCCCGCACNGAGTTCAATCGCCTGCGCTTCGACGCAGCCGCCCCGGAAGGCGTGAAACGCCGTGCCGAGATTGCACTGGCCGCCATTCCGCCTGCCCCCGCTTCTGCTGACGCAGACAAGGTCGACGCAGGCGCCACCGATGCACCGGACGACAGCAGCGCGCCTGCCGAAACCGATTCCGCCGATATTGAGGAGACTGGCCAATGAGGCTTTCCCGCCGTTTTCAGCTGACCGCGACCGCAACCGCCCTTGTTGCCCTGTCGGCTTGCAGCAGNATTCCCTTCTTCGGCAATTCCGGGGATGATGAGAAGGAACAGCTCGACAAGGCTGGCCGCGTCACNATGGTGCTGGCTGANGAAGCCATCGAAGCATCTCCGGATCTGGCCACNCAGTCCATCGACCTGCCGGAAGCGCAGACACTGACCTCCTGGCCTGAAGCGGGCGGCACGCCTGCCAAGGCGCCCGGTCATGTCATCGCTGCGCAGGACATGAAGGTCGCCTGGCGCACCTCCGTCGGCAAAGGTTCCAGCAACAAATCCGCCGTGACCACGCCGCCCGTGGCCAGCGAAACCGCGATCTTCACGCTGGACGCTGACCAGACGATCTACGCCACAGACATGTCCAACGGCCGGACGCTCTGGAAAAAGGAACTCAAGGGCCTGACCAAGCGCGACAAGACTGCGCTCGGCGGTGGCCTNGCTGTGAATGGCGATACNCTGATCGTTGCNAGCGGCTTTGGCTATATCATGCGCCTCAACGCAGCAGANGGCAGCGAGATCTGGAAACGCGAACTGGGTGTTCCGATGACCGGCGCCCCGACCGTCAAGGATGGCTCGATCTTTGTGGCCTCCAATAATAACGAAGTTTTTGCACTGGATCTCGAAACCGGTGACACCGACTGGAGCGATCAGGCNATCGCGGAAACCGCCCGCGTTCTGGGCAGCCCGAGCCCGGCCGCCNTCGAAGACTTCGTGATNGCGCCCTACTCTTCAGGCGAAATCATCGCCTATCTCGCGAACAATGGCCGCCGGCTGTGGACCGATGCCATTTCGCAGGCCGGCCGCTTCACGCCGATTTCCGAGATCAACGACATCGGCTCCCGCCCGGTTCTGGCCGGTGGCCTTGTGTTTGCGTCCAGCCAGTCCGGCATCACCGTGGCGATTGACGGGCGCAGCGGCAATCGCGTCTGGGCCAAGCCAATCGGCTCGACCCAGGCCCCTGCCCTGGCATCGCAATACCTGTTCATCATCGGAACCAATGCCCGTCTGGCTGCGCTTGACGCTGGCACGGGCGAAGCCTTCTGGGTAACGGAACTGCGTCAGTANAAGAACGAGAAGAAGAAGAAAAAGCGGATCAGCTATGCCGGGCCGCTNCTGGCCTCGGGCCGCGTGCTGATCGTGTCGTCTGATGGCGANCTGCTGGCCTTTGATCCGCAGACGGGGGAGCAGACCGACTCTCTCGACATCAAGGACACTGTCTATATCGAACCCATCGCCGTTCAGGGGAAACTCTTCCTGCTGACCGACGATGCCAAACTGGTTGCCATTCAGTAGCAGGCCGCGCCGGGCTGGCGCGCCTCGCCTGAAGGCATTGAAGCGGGCTGAGCCATGCCATTGAAACTTGCCATCGTCGGACGCCCCAATGTGGGCAAATCGACCCTGTTCAACCGACTTGTCGGAAAGAAAATCGCGCTGGTCGATGACCAGCCGGGCGTTACGCGTGACCGCAAGCAGGCTGAAGGGTATCTTGCCTCCCTGCCGCTGATCCTGATCGANACGGCGGGCTATGAAACCGCCTATGATGACAGCCTCGAATCCCGCATGCGCCAGCAGACTGAAGCGGCCATTGCCGAGGCGGAACTGGCGCTGTTCCTGATCGATGCCCGCGTCGGCGTGACGCCGGAAGACGAAAATTTCGCAGCCCTGCTCCGCAAGGCAGACATTCCGATTGTGCTGGCCGCNAANAANGCTGAAGGCAAGCAGGGCGCGGTCGGCGTGATGGATGCCTGGTCGCTGGGGCTTGGTGAGCCGGTCGGCCTGTCCGCAGAACATGGCGAAGGCCTTGCCGAACTGTTCGAGGCAATTCGTCAGGCACTGGGCGAGGAAGCATTCGAGCTGGCCCTGCAGGAAGCCGAGCCGGATTACGATCCCCGCGCCGCCGAAGACATCATCGAAAAGCTGGCCCATATCGACATTGACGATCTCAGCGTCTCTGATGACGATCTCGTCGCCGCCATCGAAGCCGCTGACGTCGACATCGAACCAGAGCCCAAGAAGGACGACAAGCCGATCAAGCTGGCAATTGTCGGTCGTCCGAATGCAGGCAAATCAACCCTGATCAACCAGCTTCTGAAATCTGACCGCCTGCTGACCGGCCCTGAAGCCGGGATCACGCGTGACTCCATCTCCATTGACTGGGAATGGGAAGGCCGCCGCATTCGCCTCGTCGATACGGCAGGGCTGCGCCGCAAGAACAAGGTTCAGGAACGACTGGAGCGCATGTCGACAGGCGAAACCATCCGGTCCCTGAAATATGCCGACATCATAGCGCTTGTCATGGACGCGCATGAGGCGATGGAAAAGCAGGACCTGCTGATTGCAGACCTCGCCCTGCGCGAAGGGCGCGGCGTTGTGCTGGTGATTTCCAAATGGGACACGGTCAAGAAGCCCGACGAGGCCGCACGCCATATCCGCGATCTGGCCAATCGCCTGATGCCAAACGCCGGCGGCGCTCCGGTAGTGTTTCTCTCCGGCCTGACCGGGAAGCATACGGACAAGCTGATGCCCGCCGTGGCGAAGGTCTATGAAGACTGGACCGCGCGCGTGAAGACCGGCGACCTGAACCGCTGGCTGCGCCATACAATCGAGCGCCACCCACCCCCAAGCGTGCAGGGCAAACGGATCAAGCCGCGTTACATGGCGCAGATGAAGGCGCGGCCGCCGACCTTCGTTCTGATCGCGTCACGCGGCGACCAGATGCCGGAAACCTACAAGCGCTATCTGGTGAACAATCTGCGCGATGCGTTCGACATGCATGGCGTGCCGATCCGCCTGTTCGTGCGTCAGGGCAAGAACCCTTACGCCGACAAGGCTGACGGCGCTCGAAAGCCCCAGCCAAAAGGCCCCTATCGCGGCAAGCCGAAAGCCTAAGCGCATCACACGCATCCGTGACTGGAAACAATACATCCAGCGCCCTAGGCTCTCTGGCGAAATGACAAACGGAGCGTGACATGAACCAGATGCAGGATGTGGTCAAAACCTATTACGGCGAAACGCTGACCTCGTCTTCAGACCTGAAGACTGACGCCTGCACGACAGATGCCCGCCCACCCGCGCACGTATCGGCTGCTCTCGCTGCGGTTCATGATGATGTGGCCGCTCGCTACTACGGGTGCGGCCTCGCCATTCCGGCGGCGCTGGACGGTCTGAAAGTGCTCGATCTCGGCAGCGGCGCCGGGCGCGATGTATTCGCCCTCGCCAAACTCGTCGGTCCGGACGGCCATGTCACCGGCGTCGACATGACGGATGAACAGCTGGACATCGCGCGGTCGCATGAAGACTGGCACGCGGAAAAGTTCGGCTTTGCCGCGCCCAATACGCGGTTCGTGAAAGGCGAGCTTGAGAAGCTGGGCGAACTGGACCTGGCACCGGGCTCCTTCGATCTGATCATCTCCAACTGCGTGATCAATCTCTGCACGGACAAGCCTGAAGTCTTCCGCCAGGCTCATCGCCTGCTCAAGCCGGGTGGCGAACTCTACTTCTCTGATGTGTATGCCGACCGCCGCATCCCGCAGGATTTGGTGAATGACCCCATCCTGTATGGCGAATGCCTGTCCGGAGCGCTGTACTGGGGCGACTACCAGTCCATTGCGCGCGCAGCAGGATTTGCAGATCCGCGAGTCGTGTCTCATCGCCGCCTCGGCATCATCGACCCCGTGCTCAAGGCAAGGGTGGAGCCGATCCGGTTTGCATCCGTCACCGCCCGCCTGATGAAGCTCGACGGTCTGGAGCCAGCCTGTGAGGATTACGGCCAGGCCGTCATCTACAAGGGCGGGATTGAGGGCATGGAAACCGTGTTCCGTCTTGATGCAGAGCACGAGATCGAAGCCGGCCGCGTCTTTCCCGTCTGCGGCAACACACTCGCCATGCTGATGGAAACGCGGTTCGCCCCATATTTCGATGTGGTTGGCCAGGGAGAGACCCATTTCGGCTTGTTTCCGGGCTGCGCAGCGCCGGATGTGTTCGCGGACACACAGGCATCCAGCGGACCTGCGCCCGTAGGCGGGTGCTGCTGACCGGTCCTAGTCCGTTGGATCAACATTTCCGCGCAAGGCCTTGATTTCCCCGCGACGTTTCTTGGCGGCGATGCGGCGTTTGACGCTGCCATAGGTTGGCTTTGTCTTGATACGGCGCTTCGGCTTTCGGCTGGCACGCAGGATCATTTCGGCAAGGCGCTTGCGCGCGGCTTCCCGGTTCAGGGCCTGGCTGCGATGCTCGGACGCCTCCAGCACCAGCCGGCCATCCTTTGTGATGCGATTGGCATAGAGCTTGGCAAACCGCGTCTTCACATCGGGCGGCAGCGATGATGCTTCGACATGCCAGGTCAGCTGGACCGCCGTCGAGACCTTGTTCACGTTCTGCCCGCCCGGCCCTGACGCGCGCACGAACGCCTCCGACACTTCCCAGGCGGGCAGCGTCAGCGTGTCGTTGATACGAATGTCTCCGAACTCGGCCATGGCGTTTCCTTAACATGGTGTTCAGCGAGAGTTCAGCCCCGCACATCTAGGTTCGCTGCATCAGCCCGCAAAACTGCGGGATCAGGCCGCCCCGGACCGGAGGTTCATTCCAGGGCGACAAGTCGGAGACGTAGCCTGCCATGAAACTATTCAAGACCCTTACCACGCTGGTCGCCGCCACAGCGACGATCGGCCTTCTCGCTGCCCCAGCGGCCTATGCAGATCGCGGCCGCGGTGATCATCATCGCGGGGGTGGATATCATGATGGGGGCCATCGCGGCGGAGATCGCGGACACCGCAATGATCATCACCGCAGGGATTACAATCGCGGCCATCGCAACAATCACCACTACAAAAAAGGCCACCACGCGAAACGGCATCACTACAAGCCTGCACCGCGCCACGCCTATCGTGCCCCGCCGCGCGCGTACCGCCACTATGCTCCGCCACGCCATGCTTATTCGCGATACAGCCGCGCCTATGGCCCGTATTACCGGAAAGGCTACACGCCGCGTTACCATGTCGGCGGCTGGTACCGTCCGCACCAGCACACGGTCTACATTACCGATTACCACACCTATGGGCTCTATGCCCCGCCGCCCGGACATTACTGGGTGCGCGATCATCGCAGTGGCGACGCTGTGCTCGCCTCCGTCGCAACAGGGGCCATCATTGGCCTGGTAGTTGGCGCGCTGGCCTACGACTAGGATTTCCAGCCCTGTCGAAATCAGCAAGCCGCAGCGCCCGGGCCCCCTGCCCGGGCGTTTTTTGTGCGTCACGAAATTGTCTTCCAAAAAAGCCCGGAAGTTAACTTTGTAATGGCGCAAATCATGCTTAACTTTGATTCGTCCGGGATGGTTCTGGACAAAGTTCGTGCCTGTTGCACGCTTGAAAGGAGGTGATTCATGTCGAGTGAGAAAACCAGAGGGATCAACAAGTTTATATCCTGTGGTGCCCGGCCGGAGCAGCCTCCTGTCGGCGCATAGAGATATTTGAAGGTATGCTGAAACGCTGCCGAACTTGCTGAGTCCCGAGGACTCACGGAAGCCGCCCCAGAGGGCGGCTTCTTTGATTCTGATATGCCCTGACTGCGCCGGGTTACGTTTTGGCCGAAACAGCGCTATCTCACGCTAAACTTCTGAGCGGAGCACCCCATGAACGCGCTGACCCACAAGACCTCTGGCTGGAGCATTGGTACCGGCAAACCCCTGTCGGTGATTGCTGGCCTGAACGTATTGGAAGATGAGGGCCTCGCCCTGGAAATCGGTGGAGAGCTCAAGCGCATCTGCGAGCAGCTGGAGCTGCCCTATGTGTTCAAGGCGAGCTTCGACAAGGCGAACCGCTCTTCCATCAAATCCTATCGTGGNCCCGGCCTTGAGGACGGGTTGCGCACACTGGCCAGCGTGAAGGCAAAGCTGGGCGTGCCAATCTGCACCGATCTTCACGAGCCNGGCCAGGCTGAAGCCGTGGCCGAAATCGCGGACATCGTGCAAATCCCGGCTTTCCTGTGCCGTCAGACCGATCTCGTCGTNGCGACTGCTCAGGCCACTGCTGCNGCCGGCGGTATCGTCCAGGTGAAGAAAGCCCAATTCATCGCGCCGTGGGACACCAAGAATATCGTCTCCAAGATTGGTGAAGCCGCAGATGTCGGCGTAATCCTGTGCGAACGCGGCTCCAGCTTCGGTTACAACAATCTGGTGGTCGACATGCTCGGCATTTCGGAAATGCAGAAACTCGGCTGCCCGGTGACAATCGACGCGACCCATGCTGTCCAGCTGCCGGGCGCAGACCCACGCACCGGAGGGGCCTCGACGGGTGGTCGCCGGGATGGCGTGGCGATCATCGCCAAGTCTGCGATCGCAGCAGGTGCCGACGGCGTGTTCCTNGANTTCCACACCGATCCNGACAAGGCGCTGTGCGACGGACCGAGCTGCCTGCCTATCTCATCCGCCGAAGGCCTGCTGCGCACGCTGAAAACNCTGCGCGAAGTGGTCAATTCTTGATCCGGGACGCTGTCTCATCAGACCGGGAGGCACTTGCCTCCATTCTTTTCCGCGCCAGTCGGGACGTGTTCCCGCTGGCCGGCATTGAGCNNANNGANNAGACCGAATTCAATCGCCAGACCGAAGGCGAAAGCATACTGGTCGCCGAAGAGGACAGTCGNCCGGTCGCATTTGCCAGCATCTGGGACGCCGAACACTTCCTGCACCATTTCTTTGTCGACCCCGACTATCATCGCCGCGGCATTGGCCGGTCTCTGATGGTTGCCACAATGATGAGATATGGCAGCTCGCTATCGCTGAAATGCAACACGGCGAATATACGTGCCCGCGCCTTCTATCGCGCAATGGGCTGGATCGAAACCGATGAGCCCGGCGGGGAGAGCCAAGGCACGGGTAGCTGGATCTGGNTCCGCACCCCNGTTGCCGCCGCAGCCCTAGGNCTGTTGCCAGATGAGCAAGACCGATGACGCGCCTGATCGCCTTCAACAAACCCTTCAATGTGCTGTCGCAATTCACCGACAAAGGCACGCTGGCCAGCACCCGCGAGACATTGTCAGACTATCTGGCAGTCCCGCGAGTCTATCCTGCCGGCCGCCTCGACCG
>NZ_NHCK01000026.1:0-41303 GCF_002172815.1 Hyphomonas sp. TMED31
AAGCAATGCGATCAGCATCAGGTTACCTCTGCGTCGGAATACGACAGGATCGGGCCGGCCGGCAAGAATGCCGCCGGCCCGTTCAGGATGTGCGTCGGTCTATTAGACGACGAACAGGATCAGGATGGCGACGAGGAACGACAGGATGCCGAGAGCCTCGGAGAGGGCCATACCGATGAAGAGGTTGCCGGTCTGCTGCGGAGCAGCGGACGGTCTGCGCATCGCGGCGTCGAGGAACGAGCCGAAGATGTTGCCCACACCGATTGCAGCACCGATCATGCCGAGCGTTGCGAGGCCAGCGCCTACGTATTTCAGACCGAGAGCGATATCGCCTTCCATGGGTAGTCTCCTGTTTGGAATGCAAGGGTTTCAGTATTTTGCGGCCCGTGAAGCGTGTTCGTTAGGCTGCGTCAAGGTTTTTAGTGTGCGCCGGGGCCCACACTGGCGAAGAGGTCCTTAGTGTGACGGGTGCAGTGCGTCGTTCAGGTAAACGCAGGTCAGGATTGCGAAAACATAGGCCTGAAGACCTGCCACAAGAAGCTCGAGCGCGTTGAGCGCAACCCCCATGCCGAAGGCCAGCAGACCCACAACACCCATGAACACCGCGCCGGACAGGGCCGCGCCGATGAGCTGGGCTGCAAAGGTTGCAAACAGTTTCAGCATGATGTGACCGGCCAGCATGTTGGCGAACAGACGCAGCGCCAGCGTGACCGGACGGGCCAGGAAGGAAATGATCTCGATCGGGACGAGGATGAGATAGATCAGGAACGGTGCGCCGGACGGGGCAAACAGCTTGAAGAAGCTGAGGCCGTTCTTCCAGATGCCGAAACCGATGACGATGGAAATGACGAGCATGGCCAAGGCGCCGGTGACAACCAGGTGGCTGGTCGTTGTGAAGGCGTATGGCACCATGCCGATCATGTTCGCGAAGAAGACGAAGAAGAAGAGCGTGAAGACGAACGGGAAGAAGCGCAGGCCTTCTTCGCCAGCCGTGGAGCGGACCATGTCCGCCACGAAGCCGTAGCCGATCTCGGCCATGGACTGGGTGCGGCCCGGTACGAGCGCTTTCTTGGAGGCGGCATAGCCGAAGAAGGCAATGCACAGAACCACGCCGAGCAGCATGAAGCCGGACGCGTTGGTGAAGGAAATGTCCACGCCGCCAATGCTCAGGTCCAGCCACTTCGTGACCTGGAACTGGTGGATCGGATCAATCGCGGTGTTTTGCAGAGCGAAGTTCATTCGTTCCCGGTCCCGTCTGTTGGAGCCTCCGGCTCCTTTAAGTGTCCTTGCGCCCGGGCATTCAGTTCCCGATAAGCGCGCATCATCGCTCGAATACCTGCTGCGAAGCCGAAAGTCCCGACAATCAACAGGCCCCAGGGCTTTGTTCCTGCGAATGCGTCAATCCAGAAACCAATCAGGCCTCCGACAAAGATGCAGGCGACAAACTCCGCGCCATATCGCAGGGCATAGGCCCCGGCCGAAAGACTTCCATCATCTGGTTCAAGCTTGCGCTTGGCTGCCTCTTTTGCCGCTCGGGCCGCCTGAGCCTTGGCGATGCGTTCACCGAGGTCGTTCGGGCCTTCACTGGACATGATATGACAAGCTTCGCGCGTGCGAATCCCTTCTGATGGGGTGCCCCCCGGATTTCGGCGCAAACTATGTATACGGGGCGGGCAAGTCAACCGCGATTGCAGAAAGCTAGACGCCTGATTTTATTGAGTTTCTATTGTGCAGGTGTGCGCTACTCCGCCGCAACAAGCTCTTCGGCTGCCTGCAGGTCCACAGAAACCAGCTTGGAAACGCCTTTTTCCCGCATCGTGACGCCGAAAAGACGGTCCATCCGGCTCATCGTGACCGGATTGTGCGTGATCACCACAAAGCGCGTATCGGTACGCTGGCGCATCTCGTTCAGCATGTTGCAGAAGCGGTCGACATTGGCGTCGTCCAGCGGAGCGTCCACTTCGTCCAGCACGCAGATCGGGGCCGGGCGGGACAAGAAGACCGCAAAGATCAGCGCTGCCGCTGTCAGGGCCTGCTCTCCGCCCGACATCAGGTTCAGCGTGCCGAGCTTCTTGCCGGGCGGCTGGGCCATGATTTCGAGTCCCGCCTGAAGGGGGTCGTCCGCATCGACGAGGCGCAGCTCGGCCTGCCCGCCGCGGAACAGGGCCGTGAACAGCGCCTTGAAGTGCTCATTCACGGTCTCGAACGCGGTCAGCAGGCGTTCGCGGCCCTCGGCGTTCAGCTTGTCGACGCCCTGGCGCAGCTTGGCGATGGCCGCGATCAGGTCTTCCTTCTCGGTGACCTGTGAGCCGAGGCGTTCTTCCAGCTCTGCGGCCTCTTCCTCGGCATTCATGTTCACGCCGCCGAGTTGGTCTCGCGTGCGGCGCAGTTCGTCGGCCTTGCGCTCTGCGTCGCGCGGGGAGAATTCGCCCATCTCTTCTTCGTCGAGGCCCGCTTCGGCAATCGCCAGCAGGCCTTCGGGCGTGCGCTGGAAATTGTTGCGGGCGATCTCGACCGATTCTTCGAGACGGCCTTCGGCGTTTTCGAGCTTCACTTTCCAGCCAGCCAGATTCTCTCGCGCTTCAGAGGCTTCATTGGCGGCGCGGCGGGCGGCCTGTTCGGCTTCGCGGATCGCGGTTTCTTTTTGGGCCAGCTGGTCCGCGACGCGCTTGCGCTCTGTTTCCAGCGTTTCGACCTCATTGCTGCGGGTCTCGATCTCGCTGGCGAGTTCTTCCGGGCGCGCCTTGGCGGCGAGCGCTTCGGAGGCTGCGGATTTGCGGCGCTCGATCAGGCGGCCAACGCGNTCCTCGGCTGAGGCGATGCGGCCAGACCAGGTCTTGATGTCCCGCTCCAATCCCTCGCGCCGGGCAGCGGCCTGTTCCCGGCCACGGGTGATGTCGGTCAGGCGGCCACGCGCTTCGACCTCTTCNGTGCGGGCNTCGGCCACCATTGTCCGCGCTTCNGCGAGGCGGGCCTCCAGCGCNCTTTCATCCTCTGCCGGGCCTTCNGGNGAGATCATGGCCAGCGTTTCATTGACGATGGCAAGGTCTGATTCGGCGCGGGTCAGTGCTTCGCCGCTGGTGTCGCGTTTCATCGCNGCGCGTTCAGAGGCCTGCGCCTCCTGNGANACGCGATTGCGNGCTTCGCTCAGCGCCCGCTGGGCCGGGGCNATTGCCTGACGCAGNTCGCGCAGATTCGTTTCGGCGGCCTGACGGGCCTCGCGCGCCGCGACCCATTCGGCTTCGCGCGCTTCATAGGTTTCGGTCAGCGGGCCAAGCTCGGCCTCGGCNGCTTCCAGTCGGGCCTGCTGCTCCAGACGGGCNGCGGCGCTGACGGGGGCATCCGGCGTGCGGATATAGCCATCCCAGCGCCAGAGATGGCCTTCGACCGAAACAAGGCGCTGGCCCGGCTTCAGCTCAGCCATCAGGCGCTCACCATCCGCCACATCCACCACGCCACACTGGGCAAGGCGCGCAGCCAGTTCGCCTGGGGCTTCGGTCACGTCCGTCAGCGGGCGTGCGCCATCTGGCAGGGTTTGTCCGGCGAGAGAGGCACCGCCCCAGAACATGGCCGCNGACCGGTCTGTCGGTGCTTCAATGTCATCCCCAAGGGCGGCGGCGATGGCCTTTTCGTATCCATCCTGCGTGCGGATGCGCTCCACGACCGGCGGGGCCTTGGGGCCTTCCGCCTTGCGGAGCAATTTGCGCAAGCCGGCAATCTCGGCTTCCAGCGCGCGAACTTCCTGTTGCGCTGAGTCCCGTGGGGGTTGGGCCGAGGTTTCTGCTTCACGGGTTTCGGCCAGCTTCGCTTCTGCGGCCTCTACGGCNCGTTCCGCCTCGTGCAGCGCCGTTTCGGCAGATTGCTCAGCCGTCTTGGCGTCTCTCAGACGGGAGGTGAGGGTCACCACGTCTTCGATGCGGGACATCTCGCCCTTGAGGCGGTCGATCTCTGCGGTCAGTTGCGACTGGCGACGACGCTGGGCGGCGGCATTCTCTTCAGACGCGCGGCGCTGGGCGCGGACCTGTGCCAAACGTTCCTGCGCTTCGTCGGCAGTCTTTTCAGCTTCGGCGAGGCGCATGCGGGCATTTTCCAGCGCACGGCGCGTTTCGGCCTCGATCTCTTCATTGCGGGCTTCGTCCAGCACCGGCAGGGAGGAGAGTTCGAACTTGGCATGGGCCAGCGCGTCTTCGGCTTCCAGCTTCTGGTCCTGTTCGCGCTCGATGTCTTCCATCAGACGGGTCGCTTCGGCGTCGAGGCGCTGATGCGTTTCGGCGGCGATTTTGCGCTCGGTTTCCAGTTTCGCCAGCGTGATCCGGGCCTGGCCCAGCTTGGCGGCGGCGATGCTCTCGGCTTCGCGCAATGGGTTCAGGCCCTCGCTGGCCTCGATGCGCTCACGCTCGCGCACGGCATCTTCGCGGGTTTTCTCTTCAACGGCGCGGCGTGCGTCTTCCAGCTGGGTGCGGGCGGTGTCGCAGGCGAGCTTGGCCTCGTGCCAGCGCAAATGAGCGATCAGCGCGTCGAGGGCATGGATTTCTTCGGACAGGCGCTTGTAGCGGCGCGCCTTTGCGGCCTGCCGCTTCAGGCTTGCCAGCTGACGTTCGACCTCGGCGGAAACTTCGGACAGGCGCTCCAGATTGGTCTCTGCGCCATTCAGCTTCAACTCGGCCTCGTGACGGCGGGAGTTGAGACCCGCAATTCCGGCGGCTTCTTCGAGGATGCGGCGGCGGTTCTGGGGCTTGGAGCCGATGAGTTCGGAGATCTGGCCCTGACGCACCAGCGCCGGGGAGTTCGCCCCGGTGGAGGCATCCGCGAACAGGAGCTGGATGTCCTTGCCGCGCACGGTGCGCCCATTGAGCTTGTAGGTGGAGCCCGCACCGCGCTTCAGGCGGCGGATGATCTCCAGCGTGTCAGAGGCGTTGAATTCCGGCGGCGCGGTGCGCTTGGAATTGTCCAGCACCAGCGTGACTTCCGCCGTTTCGCGGGCCGGGCGCCCGTCTGCACCTGAGAAGATCAGGTCATCCATCTCCCCNCCGCGCATGGCGCGGGCAGAGCTGGCGCCCATCGCCCAGCGCAGGGCTTCGAGTAGATTGGACTTGCCGCAGCCATTCGGGCCGACGATCCCGGTCAGGCCGGGTTCGATCGGAACATCCTGAGGGTCCACGAAGGACTTGAAGCCAGCGATACGGAGTTCGGTTATCTGCATGCTGGCTCCCCCATATCCTTATTCGCCTGCAGCCTCGAGTGCGGCGTCCAGTGCGGCAGTGACCTTCTCGGCAGAGTTCATGTTGGCGAACTGGTGCACTTCACCATTGATGATGAAGGTCGGGGTGCCGGTCACGCCATAGGCCTCTGCGGTCTGGTACACATCCGCCATCTGCTCGCGCAGCTCGCGATTGTTCATGCAGGCATCAAAATCAGCTTCGGATTCAATGCCGTGGCGCTGTCCGATGGTTTGCAGCATGGCTTTCAGAACGCCATTCTGGGCGGATTCAACGATGCCGGACTGGTATTCGAAAAGCTCGTCCAGAACGTCGAAATACTTGTCTTCGCCAGCGCACATCGCCACGAGGTAGGCAGGCACGTCAGGCCCGTGGATCGGGTATTCGCGGAATACGAACTTCACCTTGCCGGTGTCGACATAGTCTGACTGAACGACCGGGCTGATGTCATCATGCCAGTATTTACAGGCCGGGCAGGTCGGGGACGCGTATTCGATCAGCGTGACCGGCGCATCGGCATTGCCCTTCACATGGCCCAGTTCGCTACCGGCGCTTACCGTGCCGCCTGCCGGCGTGTTGGCCGCGCCGGAGTCACCGCAGGCAGCCAGGGCCAGCGCGGAGAGTGCGGCAAGCGCAGTGCGTCGTGAGAAGATGTTCATGGTCATAACCTTCGCGTTAAGAATTGAGTCGGTTAGGTTGCCAATTGGTTAACTGCAACCCCGGTGTTTGTTAACTATTCTGCCTGTTCGGCAGGCGTTTCGGAAAGTGCGGTCAGCTGCTCATCCAGATAGGCGGCAAAAGCGTCGGCGGATTTGAAATCCTCATCGACATATTTCTCCTCGCCATTCACGATCAGGGTGGGCGTGCCGCGCAATTCGTAGAGTTCGCTGGTTTCCTGCACTTCGATCATGTCGAGGCGGATATCCATGTCCTCGTAGCAGGCATCGAACTGGGCCGGTGTGTTGATGCCGAACTCCGCGCCGATATCCAGGAAAGTGTCGAGCACTTTGCCGGCCTGCGCGGATTTGATGATCTCCGGCTGTTTCTCGAAAATCGCATCAGTGATCGCGAAGAATTTGTCAGGCCCCTTGCAGCGCGCCATGGCGATGAGGGCCGTATCCACATCGTTGCGCAATGCCTCGCGGAAGATGAAACGGACCTTACCGGTTTCGATATAATCCTGCTCGACGCGCGGCATGATCTTGTCGTGGAAGAATTTGCATCCGCCGCAGGTGACTGAGCCATATTCGATCAGCGTGATGGGCGCGTCTTCCGATCCCTTTGAGTGCCCGATCGACAGATCATCCGCGAGCGCGGGCAGGGCAAGCGCGGCGGCAGAAATGAGGGCGGTCAGAAGGGGTTTCAGCATG
Organism: Hyphomonas sp. TMED31; assembly: GCF_002172815.1. Classification (NCBI taxonomy): domain Bacteria; kingdom Pseudomonadati; phylum Pseudomonadota; class Alphaproteobacteria; order Hyphomonadales; family Hyphomonadaceae; genus Hyphomonas; species Hyphomonas sp. TMED31. The sequence goes on from NZ_NHCK01000026.1 coordinate 6,590, forward strand.
TCGGGGCTCCTTGCGGGCAGCGCGGATGTCTAAAAGGGCAGGTCACCGCCTGTACCGGACGTGTCGGCGGGCGGCGTGTCTTCTGCGGTTAGCATGGCCTCTCCAAGCGCAACAATTGCGGCGCGCAGCTTGTCGTCCTGGATGCGGGCGGCGGATTCCTGCAGCGCCTCACGCTCGGCGCGGGTCAGGGGGCGTGTCTTGCGGCGCATCGGCTTGGCAGGCTCGTTTCCGAGTGCGCCCTGCTTGATCTTGATCGCGGTGATGTCACCCCCGGCAGAGACCGAGACACGCTGGCGCAGCGTTTCGGACTGGTGCTGCACCATCGGCGCGGCCTGGGGCACGACGAGCAGGGTGAGCACGCGGCCATCCTTGCCGCCACTGAGTCGTTCCGGGCGGCAGTATTTGTAGAGTTGCTCCCCGGCAATCTCGCGCCAGCGCTGGCGCAGGATCTGGATGGGGGGAAGTTTCTTGGCGCCGGACTTGCGCCCGATCCGCTCTGCCGACAGGCCGATCTGGCGCATGCCCGGATGGGCGCGCGTCGCCCGCTGGTAGCGAAGGCGGATCCGCGCGCGGGCTTCCTCAATGGGATCAAGACTTGATCTCGTGACCATTCGCACGAGATTGCACGGCTTTCGGGCGAGGAAAAGGCATGGCGCCGGCAAAGCACAGAGATTTGAACAGCCTGCCGGGCAAATTGCTGCCCTGGTTCGAGCGGCATGCGCGCGATTTGCCGTGGCGGACGCTGCCGGCTGACCGCGCCGTGGGAGAGCGGCCCGACCCTTACCGCGTCTGGCTATGCGAGATCATGATGCAGCAGACCACCATCCCGCACGGCACGCCATACTTCCACGCCTTCACGGAGCGCTGGCCAAGTGTCGAGGCGCTGGCGGCGGCGAAGGATGAAGACGTGATGAGCGCATGGGCCGGGCTTGGCTATTATGCGCGGGCGCGGAACCTCCTGAAATGCGCGCGTGAAGTAACGGCGCGCGGCGGATTTCCGGAAACCGAGGCAGAGCTGCGCAAGTTGCCGGGCATCGGGCCATATACGGCGGGCGCGATTGCGGCGATTGCCTTCGATCAGAAAGCCGCAGCGGTGGATGGCAATGTCGACCGTGTGTTCGCGCGCCTGCTGGCCCTGAAGGGCGAATGGGCGGCAGAAAAGAAAGTGATCGCGGAAACCGTCCGCGCGCTGGTGCCGGAAGATCGGCCCGGAGAGTTCGCCGAAGCTCTGATGGACCTTGGCGCGACCGTCTGCACGCCGACCAAGCCGAACTGCCTGATCTGCCCCGTCTCGGATCTCTGCGCTGCGCGGGCCGAAGGGGAACCGGAGCGCTACCCCATCAAGCCTGCCAAAGTGGCCAAGCCTGTGCGCTACGGAACNGCCTATGTGCTGCGNGTGAAGGATCAGGTCCTGCTGGTCCGGCGCCCGGANAAGGGCCTGCTGGGCGGCATGCTCGCCCTGCCGACNGAAGACTGGGTGGAAGGNGGCTTTGCCGAAACCCNNCCCCCGGCAACNGCAGAGTGGGAAGACATTGGCGAAGTGCGCCATGTCTTCACGCATTTCGCGCTGCGCTTTCGGGTGATGCGGGCCGAAGCCGCACGCAAACCGAAGATCCCCGGCGCGATCTGGACCAATGCCAACGCCGTCAAAGGCCTGCCCAGCGTCTTCGAAAAAGCCTACAAACTCGCTTTGAAGTAGGGAGCGCTCATCGGGGCGCGCAACCAGAAAACGTCATCAACGCGCGATTGACTAAGCCGATCGATTGCGGAAGGTAGAATTCTGTTTTGGGTTTGATGAGTTTGGGGGCAAACATGAAAACCAGAAGGCGTTCAGACAATTTCCGAAATCCGTTCGTTGTGTCAGGGCTGTTGCGCCTTGCTCGCGCGGTGATCGTTTTTCTGGTGGGATTGTTTGTGCTGTTCCAGGCGCTTGGCGCATTCAGTAATGACAACATGCCTTTGATGATGCTGTCAGGTTTTGCTGCGTCGGTGCTGATCCTGTCAGGCTTGACGGGACTGAAGCAGGCTGTGGACAGGCTGACCGGGTTCGAGCCTGATCCACGCTCTCCAGCCGACCTTGCTGTGCGCTCGCAAGGTGGCAAAGCTGTCGCATCCATCGGAAAGGCGCAACGTTACTCCCCCGGGGAATTGTCGGAATTGCTGGATGTGGGCTCACCGCCAGAGGGAAGTATACAGGCTGGCTTACTGGGCCGGTTGGCAGAACTGTTCTTGCCCGGACTTCGATTTTCGCCCCCCGAGATTCGCCTTCTGATTGAGTACATTTTTGCCTGCCTGATCGGCACATTGATTGTGCTGGGTTTGGCGCTGTTCTTCGTGGCGGCCTCAAATACAGTCGGCCTGGAAATGACGGGAAATACGAAGAGCATGTTCTGGTGGGTGCTTGCGACCGTCTTGCTGGCGCGGTGGCGCATGTTTGTCCGCTCCTCCACGCTGACCATGCAATTGGCGCAGATGAGAAATGCGTCGCCCGGCACCCTCAGGGGGCTGATCTTCTTCCTGGCGCTGCTTGCAATCGGGGGCGTGCTGGTGTCCAGCCTCGACTATGCGGCGCTGGGAGTTGACCCGGCCAGTGCCAACGCATTGATGAGAACGTCGGATGCAAGCGTACCACAGGGGCTGGTCATGCTGATCCTGGTGTTGGCCGCGGCGTTGTCGGGCGTAGCTGTTTTCTTCTGGTTCGTCAGGATGGCGCGATTGAGGTCGCTGTCAGGTGAACTGGATGAGGGCGTTACGCAAATCCGCTTCCAACGGGATGGCGTGGGCAATTCTCGCCAGTTTGCCGAAGCCATGATCACGGCAACGCAGGACCTGTACCCAAATCAGGCCATCCGGATCTACAATACGGGGCCGCGCGTGTATGCTGAGACGCAGCCTCAGCTTCAGAAAGCCCCAATCGCGAAATATGTGCCATTTCTGGCGGAAGGGTGCGGCAACATTCTTTTGCTGGTGGCTGCATTGGCGCTGGCGTTTCGAATTCCGGAAGTGGAGGGTCTGGAAAGCCTTTCCGCCGTTCTTCAGGCCGGGAACGAACCCAGCGACGAAGCCATCGTGAATGGATGGCGCGATCTGGGGGCCATAGGACCCTGGATNNTGGTGTTCCTCATTTTCGGCGGGTTCGGGAAATGGTTCATCGGACTCTCCGAAGTGTTCCTTGGCGAAACCAATTTCAGAAGCTTGTTCTTCCGGGCAGAGATGACCGGAACAGAAACAAGCGTGACGCAGGCCATCGGCAATGCCTCATTCGACACGATGAAGACCGAAATCGATATCCCCTTCACGAATGGCGTGGTCGAAGGGAGCGCAGTATTGGTGCACTCTTGCGCCTTTGCCCGGCCAAACAAGAATGGACTGATGGGCCCGCGATCCATTCTGGAGTTTGGCAGCGACACGGACGAGTTGAAGGAAATTGTCGCCACGGCGGTGAAGTCACTGGACGATTTGAAGTTCATGCCTCAGCTACAACGTCGGGATGCCGCCGCCGTACAGGATGTCGTATCGATCAACACCCAATACGCCAAGGCCGTGCAGCATGGGGCGGAAACACCAAACGTGCTGGGCATGAAGTCGAACACACCTCAACAAGTCTCTCATGACAAGGACNCCTCGTCCGGCTCGGATGANGAGTCCTGACGCCGACTGGGAACAACGTCGGATCAGAAATCGAAGACTGAAAAGTTACCGCTAACACTGGACAAGGCTGTCGGGTTTGGGGAATGTCNCTTCAAACAAAGAGGGCGGAGGCGGATTCGTGATTCAGAAGCTTGGGCTAAGCGCATTGGCGATTGCCATGCTGGCGGGATGTGCTGAACCGAACAGCGCCGAACTGGCGGATGTGTTTGGCGACCACATGGTCATCCAGAGAGACCAGCCGGTGCGCGTGTTCGGCACCGGCGAGCCCGGAACCGAGCTGTCGGTGAAACTCGATGCGGCCGTACGCACGGTGACCGTCGCCGAAAGTGGCGCGTGGCAGGTGGAGTTTGCCGCTCTGCCCGCGGGCGGCATTCACGAAATNTCTCTCCATGAAGGCGGTCGCAAGCTGGATCATGTCGGCGANGTTCTGTCAGGTGATGTGTTCCTGTGCTCCGGCCAGTCGAACATGAAATATCCGCTGAGGAACATGCCTTACGCGCCGCAGATCCTTGAGGAGGCGAGCGAGGAAAATATACGCCTGCTGAATATTTATCAAAAGGCAGCGCTGGAGCCGCAGTCAAAACTGCCCGAGCCGACCGCNTGGAGCAAGGCGACGCCGGAANCCGCGGAGTGGTTCTCTGCGATGTGCTATTTCACNGGGCGAGACATTGCCGAGACTTATGATGTGCCGGTCGGCCTGATCCAGTCAGCCTGGGGCGGCTCTCGTATCGAATCCTGGATNGATGCCNAGGTTGCGGGCGCGGCGGCGGNGCATGCCGAACAGGTTGAGTTGCTGCGCACTCATGTTGATGATCCGGTCAAGGCGGCAAAGGATTATTCGGAAAGTTGGCAGGCGAGCTGGCTGGCCGATCCGGCAACGGGTGGAGACGCCGTTTGGGACGCGCCGGACAAAGGCAACTGGGCAGCGGTGCCCGGCCAACTACGCGACTGGCGCACATGGGGAGACCCTGAACTGGCCGATCACAAGGGGATGGTGTGGCATAAGGTGAGCTTCGATCTGACAGACGCGCAGGCCAGCCAGTCGGCCAGTGTGCACATCGGATCAATCGACGATACGGACGTNACCTGGCTGAATGGTGTGGCGATCGGCACGACGTTCGATTGGGGCGGATTGCGGGTCTATGACGTGCCGGCGGACCTGTTGAGGGCTGGGCGCAATGTCCTGCTCGTCAATGCGCATAATGATTATGGCGAAGGCGGCATGAATGGTCCGGATGCGGAGCTACGGCTNGAGCTTNCCGATGGCAGTTCGGTTTCGCTCGCGGAGGGCTGGACCTATCGCAAGGTGCCGACGGATGTGACGCGGCCCAAGCCTGCTCCCTGGCAAACCATTCAGGGATATTCGATGCTGCACAATGCGATGATCGCNCCATTGGAAGGCGTCGGGCTGAAAGGCGCGATTTGGTATCAGGGCGAGTCCAATGCCGGNGCCGGTGCGGCTTATGAGGAATTGCTGACTCTGCTTGTTCAGGACTGGCGCGCNAAGTTCGGCGCGGACCTGCCTGTGGTGGTGGTTCAGCTGCCGCGCTTTGGCGCGTTGCCGACAGTGGCCGGGGAGCCTGGCTGGGGCATGGTTCGGGAATCCATGCGCCGGGTCGCCGCGCAGGATGACCGGGTCGGGCTGGCCGTCACCATAGACCTTGGTGANCCGTATGACATTCACCCGGCCGACAAGATTTCAGCCTCCAATCGGGTCATCCGTGTCGTGAAGGCACTGATCTACGGCGAGGCGATTGACGGGCCGAGCGGGCCGGTTGCGACAGACGCCGAAATCCTGGAGGATGAGATTCGCGTCTCATTTCAGGGAATTGATCAGGGGCTGGTCACGATCAGCTCCAGCAATGTGACCGGCGTCGAGCTTTGCGATGGCGCGGCTTGCCGGTTTGCCCCGGCGACGCTGGACGGGGATGTCATGGTCATTGAAACCGATGNCGCACAGGTTTCGGAAATCCGCTACTGCCAAGGCGACTCGCCGCTGTGCAATCTGTTCGACGGCAATGGCCTGCCGGCAGGCCCGTTCTGGATGCAGNTCGACTNAGGCGANTTATTCGGCNGGCACCANGTCGGGCGCGTCGCGGCGGATGGCGCGNCGGATGACATCNCCATAGCCGTGCGAGATGCAATCGAACTCNTCATAGTATCCGCGTGAGGACAATAGCGTGTGCAGCCGCTTCAGCCGGTAGGGCGGGATCGACGCGAACATGTGATGCTCAAGGTGATAGTTCACATCATTCGGNGCAATCAGGANNCGTTGCCAGAAGGGCGCCACTGTCGTGCCNGTGTTCAGGCGTGGGTCCAGGCTGGTGCGATCCAGTGCCGTGCCATGTTCACCAATCTGGCGCAGGCGGACAATTGCGGGGTAGACGAACAATTCAGCCGCCCACCACATCAAATAGGCCCANGGGGCGCCGACCGCTGTCAGCACGCCAAGCAGGCCGACATGGAAAGTCAGCCAGGGCCAGTGGCGAGAGAGTTTGAAACTCCGGATCTTGCGCATCGTGTCGCGAAACCCGGTCTGCCCGGTCAGGTCGCGCACGAATTTGCGGCGCAGGCTCTCTTTCGGAACCGGATAATTCTTCACGAAGATGATGTCCGGATCGTCTGGCGTGCCGGCATATTTGTGGTGCTTCAAATGGTAGGCGCGATAGGCGGGCAGGGAGATGTTCATCGGTGCGCCAGCAATCCAGTGCCCGACGAACTCATCCATTTTCGGGCTCTTGAAGAAGGCGTGATGCGCGCAGTCATGATTGATAATACCAAGNCCNAGCTGCCGCCCGCCAAGNATCAGCACGCCGCCCAGAATGGTCAGNGGGTTCGGCCAGATGATCGCCACCGCGAACGCCGCAATGATCAGGCCCCAGTTCCAGCTAAGCGTGGCCAGCGCACGAATATCGGATTTCTTGCGCAGCTCGCGCAATTCNTCCTTGGTAACGGCTTCCGACAGCTTCATCTTGGCGGACANGGCAGGCCTCCCATCCTGTGCTTTAATCGTTTATTACATAAAANGGNNGTATGAGTCAATTNGTGTATTATTATGAGCCCCTGACCCCCGAAGACGTTTCGGCCCGCGCGCTGGTCCTGTCCCTGATGAGCAGCACGGATGCGTCGCCGCAGGCNATCGGGCGGTTGATCCACGCCGCGGCCCTGTTCGGGATCGAGGCGTCGACNTTGCGCGTGGCNGTNACNCGGCTGATCAAGGATGAATTGCTGGAAAGCCCCGAGCGCGGCATCTATTCCCCCGGCCCGAAGGCGCAGGCGTTGATGCGGCGGGTGAAACAGTGGGAGCATGTCGCCGGGCGCATGGTCGACTGGAATGGTGACTGGCTGGTCGCGCTGACCAGACATCTCGGCCGCAGCGATCGCAAGCAGCTGCGTGCGCGGGAGCGGGCATTGGCCCTGTTCGGCTATCAGCAGACGGAGGAAGGCTTCTGGGTNCGGCCCGCAAATCTGGCAGGCGATCTGGAAAGTCACCGGGCGGGCCTGACAGAGATCGGCGCGGACGAGGACATTATCCTCATGCGCGCGTCCGACATGGCGATGGCCGGGCCGCAGGATTGGGCGAGCCTGTGGTCGCCGGATGCGCTGTCGCGCTCCTATGCGCACGCAATCGACACAATGGACAAGAGCATGGCCACGCTGGACGGGAAGGCGGTGGATGCNGCGGCGCGCGAGACGCTGCTGATCGGACAGCCCGTGATCCGCGCCATCAACTTTGATCCGCTATTGCCGCCAGAGCTGGGCGATCAGGATGGANTGTTGCGAATGGCGGACAAGATGCGCGCCTANAACAAGATCGGNCAGGCCTGCTGGCAGCGATATTATGCCTCCATAGAAAAAGCGGCGCAGGAGTGATCCCGCNCCGCTTCGTNTTCNGATNGTCCGGNGGCGGTCTAGTTCAGCCCCATTTCTTCGCGATAGCGGCGACGCAGCAAGTCGATCGGCGCAAGGTTCCGCTTCGGGTCTTCATAGTGCCAATAGGTCCAGCCATTGCAGGCCGGCGCCTGTTGCACATGCGCGCCGAGACGATGGATCGAGCCGGAAATGGTGCCGGTCGTCAGTGAGCCGTCGACGCGGATGCGCGCCTGATAGCGACGCTGCGGGCTGAACAGGCGGTCGCCGGGCTTCAGCCAGCCGNTTTCCAGCAGGGCGCCAAAGGGGACGCGCGGCAGGGATTTCTTGCTCTTCTCCGTTTCCAGCACCGCGCCTTCGATCGGCTCAATGGCCTTCAGGCGCGCGCGGGAGAGGCGGATATAGGTTTCGTCGCGCTCGATGCCGACATAGTTGCGGCCGAGGCGCTTGGCGGCGGCGGCGGTTGTGCCCGTGCCGGAGAACGGGTCCAGCACCGTGTCGCCNGGATTGGTTGTGGCCAGCAGCACGCGTTGCAGCAGGCTTTCCGGCTTTTGCGTCGGGTGGGCCTTCTTGCCGTCTTCATCCTTCAGGCGCTCGCCGCCGGTGCAAAGCGGGATCATCCAGTCAGAGCGCATCTGCTTGTCGTCATTGAAGACTTTCAGCGCATCATAATTGAATGTGCATTTTGAGGCTTCGGACTTGCCCGCCCAGATCAGGGTCTCGTGGGCGTTCTGGAAGCGGGTGCCCTTGAAGTTCGGCATCGGGTTGGATTTCAGCCAGATCACATCATTCTGGATCCAGAAGCCCTGATCCTGGAGGATCGCGCCAACGCGGAAGATGTTGTGATACGAGCCGATCACCCAGATGGCGCCATCATCTTTCAGAACGCGGCGGCATTCTTCCAGCCATTGATGGGTGAACAGGTCATAGGCGTCGAAACTGTCGAACTTGTCCCAGTCATCGTCCACGCCGGCCACGTGCGACTGGTCCGGACGGGTCAGGCCGCCGCCAAGCTGCAGATTGTAGGGCGGGTCGGCAAAGACGAGATCAACCGACCGGTCCGGCAGACGGGACAGGATGTCGATGCAATCGCCCTGCATGATCACGTTTTTCTGTAGTTCCATAGGTTCAGCCCCGCTTGCACAAGATGTCGTATCGAAGCGCGAATCAGTGCCGGAGGTCGGTTTCTGAATCCCTAATTATTGCGCATCCGAATCAGCCCGGAAATATTTCGGNTCCGAAACTAACAGCGAAAATGACCNGTGGATAGAGTTGTGGANAATCCTGTGCNCAAGGCTCGGGAAACCCTGTGAAATCTGCGTGGGCATCNTGCTGCTGCGCCTTACTCGGGAAATGTCCTTATCCCGTTTTCTGCCGTGCGCATTACGGTGCGCGTCAGTCCAACGGAGAAAGATCATGACTGAGGCTACGATGAAGGCTGCCGTGGTGCGGGAATTCGGCAAACCGCTGGNGATCGAGGAGGTGAAGACGCCGAAGCCGGGGCCAGGGGAAATTCAGGTAAAGATCGAGGCGTGCGGCGTATGCCATACGGATCTGCACGCCGCGCGCGGCGATTGGCCGGTCAAGCCGCAACCGCCCTTCATTCCCGGTCATGAAGGTGTGGGCTACGTGTCCGGCGTTGGCGCTGGCGTTACGCATGTCAGGGAGGGCGACCGCGTGGGCGTCCCGTGGCTCTACTCGGCGTGTGGACATTGTGAGCATTGCCTCGGCGGATGGGAGACCCTGTGCGAGAGCCAGCGCAATACCGGGTATTCGGTGAATGGCGGCTTTGCCGAATATGTCATCGCCGACCCGAATTATGTCGGGCACCTGCCGGACAATATCTCCTTCGTAGAGATNGCGCCGGTCCTGTGCGCCGGAGTGACCGTCTACAAGGGGNTGAAGGTGACCGACACAAAGCCNGGCGACTGGGTTGCGATTTCCGGCATTGGCGGGCTGGGCCATATGGCAGTCCAGTATGCGCGCGCAATGGGACTGCGTGTGGCTGCAGTCGATGTTGACGAGTCCAAGCTCGCCCTCGCNAGGCAATTGGGGGCAGAGGTGACGGTGAATGCTGCCCAGACGGATCCGGCGACTTTCCTGCGCAAGGAAATCGGCGGGGCACATGGCGCCCTTGTTACAGCGGTTTCGGTGAAAGCGTTCGAACAGGCTCTCGGCATGGTACGNCGCGGCGGGACCGTGTCGCTGAATGGCTTGCCGCCCGGTGATTTTCCCCTGTCCATCTTCAACATGGTGCTGAACGGCATCACGGTGCGCGGTTCAATTGTCGGCACCCGCCTCGACCTTCAGGAGTCGCTGGANTTTGCAGCGGCGGGCAGGGTGCGCGCGCACACGGCTACCGCGCGCCTGGAAGAGATCAACACCGTCTTTGACAAGATGCTGGANGGCGGTATCGACGGGAGAATTGTGCTCGATTTCGCCTAGACATCCAGTCGCATCTGGCCNCCTCTGTCCTCGACTACGCGAAACAGATCCGTGCGCAGGGGCTCTACCGGGTGGTTCATGTCGAGCTTTGCGATGGCGCGGCCAAACCGTTTGGAAATCAGGTCCGCCATCGGCCCGCCGCCGCGCATGCGNTCATGCCAGGTGGCGTCNTAATCCTTCCCNCCGCGCATTTCCCGGACAAGGTTGATCACCCGTGCGGCCCGGTCCGGCACATGCTGCACCAGCCATTCGAGGATCAGNTCCTTGATCTCATAGGGCAGGCGCAACATCACNTAGCCCGCCCGGGTCGCGCCATGATCGGACACCGCTTCCAGAAGGCTTTCAATCTCGTGATCGTTCAGGCCGGGAATGATTGGCGCGGTCATGGCGGTGACCGGAATGCCCGCATCGGCCAGTGCGCGCATCGTGTCCAGTCGTTTCTGGGGCGTTGCGGCGCGCGGCTCCATCTTGCGGGAGAGTGTGCGGTCCAGCGTGGTGATGGACACGCCGACACGGGCAAGCCCGGCCTTGGCCATGGGCGCGATCAGGTCGATGTCCCGCTGGATCAGGGCAGACTTTGTCAGCAGGCTGACCGGGTGGCGATAGGCGTACAGCACTTCCAGCAATTCGCGGGTCAGGCGCTGTTCCCGCTCAACCGGCTGGTAGGCATCCGTGTTCATGCCCAGCGCGATCACNCGCGGCACATAGTCGGGCTTTGACANNTCCCGCTTCAGCAATTCGACNGCGTTNTCCTTGTAGAAAAGCTTGCTCTCGAAATCGAGACCGGCCGAAAGCCCNTCCCAGGTATGCGTGGGCCGGGCGAAGCAGTAGATGCAGCCATGCTCACAGCCGCGATAGGGGTTCACAGTCCGGTCAAAGGAGATGTCCGGCGACTTGTTGTAAGTGATGATCTTGCGGGCGGTATCCTTCATCAGGACCGTTTCCAGCCGCCCGGCATCATCCTCTATCGTGCCCCAGCCATCGTCAAAGGCGTGATGGGTCTGCTTTTCATACCGGCCAGTCTGATTGGAAACGGCGCCGCGCCCGCGATGTTCAAAGCGTTCCTGCGCGGCGTTGGTGTCCATTAGTGTGACACGGCCCTTGGGCGAAAGTTTCTGTCCTGTCCTCATGAGGAGAACAGGCCACAAGCCCNNGAACAAATCAAGAACATTTGTTGCCGCGNCTGGCGGAAACCTGTGAAATCAGATGCCCTTCAGGGAGGCGAAATTATCAAACACCTTGCGCACGCTGACGGGCATCTCGCGGTCGAGCACATCTGTCATGACGTGCATCTTCTTGAACTTNTCTTTGCTTTGCAGCTCCGGCGTCTTGCGCGCGACCATGCGCCAGTCTGAAAAGATCCGCAGCTGGGCTGGTTCAACAAGGACAGTCGTCACTGAAACGTGTCGCTTGTCGGTCAGAATGCGATTGTAGATATTCTCGACATTCGATTGCGGGCCTTCCAGCAATTGCAGGAAGTTCAGGCCATTGAACAGCAACACACCCGTCAGGCTCTGCACCTCGTTCACGCGCTGAGCCGTTGCCACGATATCGTCGATATCGCTTTCCTGAATCGTGTCGATTGCTGTGCTGATATAGATCAGTCTTTTCATAGGTGTCCTGTTGCCTGAGCGCGCCCCCCTTGGACACCGCTTCCAGATTTTGTTCGATAACTTAAATCAAGTTAACAGAGATTGTCAGCACTCCAGATTTTCCAATCTTCCTTCGTGTCTACGTCCTGTAGCGTTGGCAACAGGGCCACGCGAAAGCCGGAAGGCAGATTCTTGCGAAGATCGGCCATTGCGTGAGGCCCTGACCAGCGCACGTTTTCAAACATAGGTGGCAAACCGGGCCTTTTGTTCAACCCGAATAGCCAGAATCCGCCATCTGTCGCCGGGCCGAAGATGGCGTCATTGCGCGACAAGAGCCGCTCGGCGCGCAAGAGCAGGGCGGGGCTGATGTCNGGCGCATCCGTGCCGATGAACATGACCGGCCCGTTTGGGGAGTCAGCAAGCCCTTTTGCCAGCTTCTCGGTCAGTGTGCCCGGCCCCTGACTGACGCGCGGCAGATGTGGCGGCAGCAGGCCCCCCAGCGTTTCGCCCAGCGCGCGGTCGGGTGAGAGATACAGCGACACATCAAGCCCGCTGGCTGCGGCGGCGCGCATCGTGCGGGCCAGGGTGAAATGGGCAATGCGGCGCGCCTCCGTCCGGCCCATNCCNGCGGCNAGCCGTGTCTTGGCAAGGCCCATACGCGGCGGCTTGGCATAGATGAGAAGCCGGGCGCGGCGCATCAGCGATACGCCTTTGCCAGCGTCTCCGGCTTTGCCCCGAGCAGGAACCGCGTCAGCAGGGCGGCATTGCCCCAGGCCCGTTTGCGCCAGCCATCGCGTTCGTATTTCTCGGCGGAGGTGCGCGCTTCAGCACTCAGGAATGAGAGCCGCGCCTTGCCCAGCGCCCGCACGATCATCACGTCTTCCATCAGNGGCACATCCGCATAACCGCCAATCTCGTCATACAGCTTGCGGGAGACCAGCAGGCCCTGGTCGCCATAAGGCAGGCCAAGCCACCGGGCGCGGCGATTGGCGCGCGCCTCCAGCCAGCGGGCTGCGCGATCATCCGAGCGATACTTGAGCGTAAAGGCCGCCGCCTTGCCGGGCCGAGTGTCCATATGGTGCGCGGCACGTTCGGCCCAGTCGGGGGAGAGATACGTGTCAGCGTGCAGGAACAGCAACCACTCGCCCCGCGCGGCCTTCGCGCCGGCGGCAAGCTGTGCCCCGCGCCCGCTTGCGCCGGTCACCAGTGTCGCGCCCGTGTCCCCGGCAATGCGCGGCGTTGCATCATCAGAGCCGCCATCAGAGACAATCACCTCACGGATCAGGCCCAGCTCCAGCCCCGGCATCAGCGCCTGCAGACAGTCCGGCAGGCTGCGGGCGGCGTTCAGTGTGGGAATGATGACAGAGAGTGGGGCGGCCATGAATTTCCCCTAGCAGGCAATTGTGCGCTGCGGAACCGACGAGCGGTTAACACGTTCAGCAGGGACAGAATTGAACAAGGATCCCTCACATGCCGTCGATTTACGAAACCCTGAAGAAAGACCATGATACGCATCGCGAGCTGCTCGCCCAGCTGGCTGAGACAACCGGCGATTCGTCGCGCCGTCGCGAGCTCTGGAAGCAGTTCTACTATGATGTCGGTGGCCACGCCGCAGCCGAGGAAGAAACCTTCTACAGCCCGCTGATGGAGAAAGAAGACGGCCAGCCCAAGGGCCGCCATTCAGTTGCCGAGCACAAGGAGCTCGACGACATCATCCAGGAACTGGACGAGATGGATATGAGTTCCCCCGGATGGATGACGCGCTTCAAGACGCTGCGTCACGACTATGAACATCATATCGACGAGGAAGAAGAAGAGATCTTCCCGGTTGCTAAAAAGGTTATCGGCAAGGATGAAGACGGCGCGATCAGCCAGTCCTTCCTCAAGCGCAAGGAACGCGAACGCAAGATCGTCGACGAAAAGGCCGAAGCCGCGCTGGAGGAGTAATTATCCTCCCAGTTCCCCAAGCCGCTGTTCGACCAGCAACAAGTCCCGCCATGCGCGGGATTTGTCTTGTGGGCGGCGCAAAAGATAGGCCGGATGCAGGATAGGGATCAGCGGCGCGGCAAAGCCGCCCGCCGTTTTGTACACATGTTCCGTGCCGCGCAGGCGCATGATGCCATCCGAGCTTGCCAGCAGGGATTTCGCCGGAACGCCGCCCGCCGCGATGATCACTTTCGGCTGGGTCAGCTCGATCATCCGGTCCACGAAGGGGCGGCACACGGCCAGTTCCTCGGCTTCGGGATTCCGGTTTCCGGGCGGGCGCCAGTAATTCACATTCGTGATGAAGGCATTTTCCTTACGGTCGCGCTNAATCGCCGCCAGCATCCGGTCCAGCAATTGTCCGGCCGGACCAACAAAAGGGACACCGCGACGATCTTCTTCCGGACCGGGGCCTTCACCGATCACCATCAGGCTCGCGCCCGGTGTGCCATCATAGACGGCGGTTTTTTCTGCAGCGGCTTTCAGGGGGCTGCCCTCAAAGGCTTCGATGGCCGCTTTCAGCGCTTCGACCGAATCACACGCCGCAGCGGCGTTTCGGGCCTCTTCCACCCAGTCGACTTTCTTGCGACGCGGACGCCGTACAGGCGTTGGAGAGACTGCAGGCGCGGCTGGCGCGGCGCCCTCGGCAACCTTCAAATACGCCTGTACCGTGGCGTCATCGACCTCCACGCCCATGTCGCCCCACCATTCGGTGAGGGCCTGAATTGCATCAATTGACGCAGGGGCGGGCATCTGGACGCTCTGGACCTTCCTGATAGACGCTGTAATTGCTTTACCAAATGGGCTTATGAGCGGGCAACCTATCACCCGCAAGGAGGAGAAACCAATGGCTGATGACGCTATTCAGCGCGAGTCGATGGAATATGACCTGGTCATCGTNGGCGGNGGCCCTGCGGGTCTGTCCGCGGCGATCCGNGCNAAACANCTNGCACAGGAAGCTGGCGAAGACATTGAAGTGGTCGTGATCGAGAAGGGCGGCGAGATCGGCGCTCACATNCTGTCCGGCGTGGTCATGGACCCGGTNGGCCTCGACAAGCTGATNCCNGACTGGCGCACGCGCGATGATCGCCCGCTGAAGACAGAAGTGACCGGCGACAAGTTCAAATTCCTCGGGCCGAATGGCGAAGCGGACATTTCCTGGCTGCCAATGCCGGGCTTCATGAAGAACCACGGCAATTTCACCGGCTCGCTGGCAAATGTAGCCCGCTGGCTCGGACAGGAAGCCGAGAATATGGGCGTTGAAGTCTTCCCGGGCTTTGCCGCGTCAGACCTGGTGCTGGGCGAGAATGGCGAAGTGAAGGGCATCGTGGCNGGTGTCATGGGCATCGCGGCGGATGGCTCTCACAAGGCCGACTATGAGCCAGGCATGGAATTGCTCGGCAAATACGTCCTGTTTGCCGAAGGCGCACGCGGCTCGCTGACCAAGCAGCTGATCGCCAAGTACAATCTGGACGAGGGCCGTGANCCACAGAAATTCGGCATCGGCCTGAAAGAGCTGTGGTCCATTCCGGAAGAGCAATTCAATGAAGGCTATGTCCAGCACACGATGGGCTGGCCGCTCGACAACAAGACTGGCGGCGGCAGCTTCCTCTATCACTTCCGCGACAATGGCGAGCCCTTCGTATCGGTCGGCTTCGTGGTTCACCTGAACTATGAGAACCCGTACATCTCGCCGTATCAGGAATTCCAGCGCTTCAAGCACCACCCATCCGTTCTGCCACACCTTCAGGGCGGCAAGCGCGTGGCCTATGGCGCGCGGGCGATCACCGAGGGCGGCTTCCAGTCCGTTCCGAAGCTGGCCTTCCCGGGCGGCGCCCTGATCGGCTGCGGCGCCGGNTTCGTCAACGTGCCNCGCATCAAGGGCAGCCACAACGCCATCCTCACCGGCATGATGGGCGCAGAAGCCGCCTATGCAGCCATCAAGGGTGGCCGTCAGGGCGACGTGCTGACGGATTATGAAGAGGCTTACAAAGCGTCTTCCGTCTACAAGGAGCTNAAGCAGGTGCGGAACGTGAAACCGCTCTGGTCCAAGCTCGGCACGGCGATCGGCATTCCGCTCGGCGGTCTCGAAATGTGGATTTCCAGCCTGTTTGGCGGATTCTCCTTCTTCGGCACACTCAGCCACGGCAAGACCGATGCAGCGGCGCTGAAGCCTGCGAAGAAGTTCAAGCCGATCGAGTATCCAAAGCCTGATGGCGTGATCAGCTTCGACAAGCTGACCAATGTGTCCTTCACCAACACCTATCACGGCGAAGACCAGCCTGTTCACCTTGTCGTGAAGGACATGGCGCTTCAGAAGGCGTCGGAGCATGACGTCTATGCCGGTCCGTCGGCGCGCTACTGCCCGGCAGGTGTGTACGAGTGGATCGAGGAAGGCGGTGAGCTGAAGTTCCAGATCAACTCGCAAAACTGCATTCACTGCAAGACTTGCGACATCAAGGATCCGAATCTGAACATCAACTGGACCGTGCCGGAAGGCGGCGGCGGCCCGGCCTATCCGAACATGTAATCAGGCCGCTCAGGTCATGGTTTCCGGAAAGCGCGGTGGGGTTAACCCTGCCGCGCTTTCTCCATTTCGCGCCTTGCTCTCGCCGCATCCGGCTGCTTCACTCACAGCCAAAGCGAATTCGGAGCAAGCCTCGTTACCATGCATTTCAGACTGACCTTTGCCGCCTCTGCCCTGACCCTTTCCGCCATGATGAGCGCCTGTGCCACCGAACCGGCCCCGGNGCAGCCTGTCGCCGAGATCGACGCGCCAATTGTTGAGAGCAGCATTCCGCTGTCCCCGGCCGCGCGCGCCACGGCGGTCATNGGCGACAATGGCATGCCGGTCGGCATCTCCGCNTATCCCGCGCCGCTGGACGCGGTGAAGGCAGGGGACATGGCCGCGTTTCTGGAAATGACCTCCGGCCTGTCCCAGGAAGACCGGGATGTCAGCCCGCTATTCGANGCCTTCCTCGCGCTGGACCGCGCCGCNGATGGCGACATGCTGGCCGCGCGCAACATCCTGCAATNCTCCAACAGCCAGGATGATGAAGACGGCGAGACCGGGTTTTACGCCTTCCTCGACGCNTGGCTGCTGGCAATGGAAGGCAAGCCGGANGAAGCGATTGAGCGCCATCGCGGCGCTGCGGGCTCCATGCCGGGCCTGACNGGGGACCTCTCGCTGGCCGCCATGCTTGAGGCGCTGGGCCGNCCGGAGCAGGCGCTCGCNGTCTATGAATTCATGACGCCCGCAGAGATCGAGGCCCCGGAACACCAATTCGACCCGAAGGGCCTGCTCTACAGCCATGTCCGGACGGTGATTTCCCGCCACGCCTTGCTGCTGCAGCGCCTTGGCCGGATCGAGGAAGCGAAGGCCGTCTATCAGAAACTCGCCGATGCCGAGCCGGAAGAGGCGATCAGCTACGCCGCCGCGCTGGAAAGNCTGGAAACGGGCAAGAACCTCGACAATGAAGCGCTGGACGTGCCCGCCGCCTTTACCCAGTCGCTGGCCGACGTGTCCCGCGCCCTGCAGGAACAACGCATCATTCGCACCATCATGATGGGCGGCCAGATCGAAGGCTTTGACGACCAGCGCTCGGCGTTTGATCAGGTGGCATTGCTGATAAATCCNGAAGACGAAGGCCTGCGTGCCGCTGTCATCGACCAGCTTTACGAGCACGCGCTCTATGAAGGTGTCGCCCATGTNGCNATGAGCGCGCCGGAAGATACCGCCTCGCTGCAGATCGCTGCCGGGCAGGCGCTGATCATGTCCGGCAAGGAAGACGAGGCCCGCGCCGCCGTTACTCGCGCGCTGGAAATCACCGATGAGGATGACCGGTTGCAGACGCTCTATGGCGCGTTGCAGCTGCGCACGATGCTTCACGACAAGGACGGGTCGACCGAATTGGTGGAGGAAGTGATCACATTGGCCTCCAANCAGGCCGAGCGTGCCTCCGCCCACGGGCTGGCCGCCGAGATCAATGACCAGTTCGGAGACCTCAAGGCGGCGGCCTACCATGCCGAGAAGGCCCGGGAGCTGGACGATACGCACGACCGGCGCATGGCGCTGGCCAATGCGCTAGGCAAGGTGGGAGAGATCAATCCCGCGCTGGCCATTTTGCGCACAGAGCTTCTGGGGCGTCCGAACGACCCTTACACGCTGAATTCACTCGGNTATTTCCTGATCGAGAATACTGACAAGTACGAAGAGGGCTTCAAGATCCTGTACCGTGCCCGGTCACTGGCAGAGCGNGATCCCTATATCGCGGACTCGCTCGGCTGGGCCTATTATCGCCTCGGTCACCTGAAGGATGCGCAGCGCCTGATCGAACAGTCACGTGCCAAGCTGGAGCCGCACAAGCATTGGGAAATCGAAACCCATCTGGGCGACATCTACTGGCATCAGGGNGATGAGGAAGCCGCGCGCGAAGCCTGGCAAAATGCGATCGAGGCCCGTCCACCGGCAACGCAGCGCGCTGAGCTGGAAGACAAGCTGGCCAATGGCCTGACGACGCCAAAACCAGAGCGTCAGGCCCTGCCAAGCGTGTCCATCGGTGACGGCGAGATCGACCGGCAGGATATCTGACGAAACTGTCAGGCAGCTGAGACCTTTTACCCGCCTCCGACGCGCCTTACTATCGCCGGATATCAATGCGATTCCGCGATGCGAACGCTGACGGGAAAACTATGTCGAACGAAATGAATCCGCACATGCAGGAACCGGAGCCAAAGCGCAGCTTCCTGCCGGGGCCACCCTGGGTCTGGACCTGGGCAAGACGCCTTCTGATCCTCGGCTTCGTCCTCGCCGCGCTCGGCTTCGTGGCGCTCTGGATGTATTTCGCGGCGCTTGGCCGTCAGGTGCCGTCCATCGACAAGCTGAAACAGTATGAGCCGCCCATCACGTCGCGCGTCCACGCCGGCGATGGAACGCTGATTGCCGAATTCGCAAGAGAGCACCGCGTCTTCGTGCCGTATGAGTCGATCCCGACCCATGTGGTGCAAGCCTTCGTGGCGGCGGAAGACAAGACGTTCTTCACGCATGGCGGACTCGATTACAAAGGCATCGTGCGCGGCGGGGTGAACTCCGCCAAGAACAAGATCACCGGTTCCGGCGGTCTGGAAGGCGGCTCGACCATCACGCAACAGGTCGCCAAGAACATGCTGCTGACGCGCGACCAGAACCTCACGCGCAAGGCCAAGGAAGCGATCATCGCCCAGCGCATGGAGAAGGAATTCACCAAGGAAGAGATCCTCGAACTCTACCTGAACGAAATCTATCTCGGCTATCGCTCCTACGGTGTGGGTTCTGCGGCGNTGAACTATTTCGACAAGTCGCTGCCTGAACTGGACCTGTCCGAAGCGGCGATCCTCGCCTCTCTGGCCAAGGCCCCGTCGTCGGTGAACCCCTATAGCCGNCCCAAGCGCTTGCTGGCGCGCCGCAACTATGTGCTCGGTCGTATGGTTGATGATGGCTACATCACGCGCGAGGAAGCTGAAGAGGCGATGGCTCTGCCCCTGTCCACGACGCGTCGCCTGAAGGGCCCGGAATACGCCGCGGCGACCTATTTCGTGCAGGAATTGCGCCGTGACCTCATCAAGAATTACGGCGAAGACACGCTGCAACAGGGCGGTCTGTCAATCCGCTCGACCATCGATACGAAACTGCAGCTCGCCGCTCAGGACGCCCTGCAGAANGGCCTGATCGCNTATGACCGNCGTCATGGCTGGCGGGGGCCGATCACGCGTCTTGATCCCGAGGCTGACGATGTTCTGGAACAGCTCAACGACGTCACGCTGCCCGGTGGCTATGGCACGTGGGAAGCCGCGCTGGTGACCAGCACAGGCTCGCGCGGCGCGCAGCTTCTGCTGACTGACGGCGCGACCATTCCGCTGCCCGCCGAGGAAGTCGAGTGGGCCGCGACCTACAAGCCTGCTGAAGGCAAGGGTGGGCTGAATGTCGGCGACGTTGTCCTGGCTGAGCTGAAGCGCAAGGTTCTGAATGCGGATGAAACGTCTGCGCCTGCGGACCCGCAACTGGACCCCGACGGTGATGAGATCGACGAGCCGGAACCCGAGCCGATGCTGGTGCCGGTTGGCAATGCCATCCTGCGTCAGGTACCGGAAGTGGACGGCTCCCTCGTGGCGCTGGACCCGCATACGGGCCGTATCCTTGCCATGCAGGGCGGCTATTCCTTCTTCAAGTCGAGCTATAACCGCGTCACGCAATCCAAGCGTCAGCCGGGCTCCAGCTTCAAGCCCTTTGTCTATGCAGCGGCGCTGGAGCGTGGATACACGCCGGCTACGCGCATGCTGGATGCCCCCTTCGTGGCGTTTGATGTGTCTACGGATGATTACTGGCGCCCGTCGAACTATACCGAAGGGCGCACCTATGGCATGGTCACCCTGCGTGTCGCGCTGGAGAAATCCCTGAACCTGGTCACCGCCCGCGTGGCGCAGGACATCGGCATGGAAGCGGTTTCCGAACTGGCCGAGCGGATGGGCGTCTATGAAGACCTTCCGCCCTATCCGGCCATGTCCCTCGGCGCCGGCGACGCGTATCTGATCGATGTTGCGCGCGGCTATGCCGGCTTCGTGAATGGGGGAAGGAAGATCAACCCGACCCTTCTGGACCGTGTGCAGGACCGTCATGGGCGCACCCTGTTCCGCCATGACGAACGCCTGTGCGAAGGATGCTCTGCGGACGAGTGGGACGGCGCGGAACCGCCGCAACTGGCAGAAGTGGGCGAGCAGGTGCTGGACCCGATCATCGCCTATCAGGTGACGCATATGCTGGAGGGCGTGGTCGAGCGCGGCACAGGCCGCCGGGCCCGCCGGGTCGGCAAGCCTCTGGCTGGTAAAACGGGTACTACGGATGATTATCGCGACGCGGTGTTCATGGGCTTCTCGCCTGACCTCGTCGTGGGTGTGCGGGTCGGCTTTGACGACAACCGCTCGCTCGGCGAGGGCGAAGCGGGCGGCTCGGTCGCCTCACCGATCTTCACGGACTTCATGGAACGCGCCCTGGCAGACGAGCCAGCGACGCCATTCCGCATCCCGCCGGGCGTGCGCCTTGTGAAGGTGGATGCCCGCAATGGCGAACTGCCCGGCCCGGATACGGCTGTCATCATCGATGAGGCCTTCCGCCCCGGCACAGAGCCTGGCATGAGCGCCTTCACCGACACCAGCGACTGCTTGTCCATTTCCGGCAATTGCGGGGGCGGCACGGGCAGCTCGACCAGCGGGTTCGATCCTGAGCGCGACGCCGGAATTGTCGAGGAAACCGATGAGGGCTTCCCGTTCCAGCCGGCCCAGCCACGCCCCGCGCCTGAAGCGCCAGTGGATGACAGTCTCGGCGACGTTTACTGACGCAGTTGCTTTTGACGCAGGAAGGCGGGCGCGCTATGCCCCGCCTTTCCAGTTTTTATCGAACAAGATCACAAGAGGCAGATCCCATGTCCGCAGAAATCAAATCCCTCACAGACCAGATCCGCCAGTCCGCCGATTTGCTACGGAGGCGTCTTTGACTGGGATACTGCCACAAAACGCCTGGATGAGCTGACCGCGCTCTCCGAACGTCCCGATTTCTGGGACGACCCACAGGCCGCCCAGGCCATGATGCGCGAACGCCAGCGTCTGGCTGACGGCATCGAAACCGTCGAAACCCTGCAGCGCGAAGCTGACGATGCCGAGGAATTGCTCGAACTCGCCGAAGGCGACGAAGACATGATCGCGGACATCGAAACCAATCTGAAAAAAGCCGCCGAGCGCGCCGAGAAGGCAGAGCTGGCTGCCCTGCTTTCGGGCGAGGCCGATGGCAATGATTGCTTCATCCAGATCAATGCGGGCGAGGGCGGCACGGAAAGCCAGGACTGGGCCAATATCCTGCGCCGCATGTATGTCCGCTGGGCCGAAGCNCACGACATGAAGGTCGAGGAACTCGACGAGCGCGAAGGCGANGANGCNGGNATCAANTCNGCTACGCTCCAGTTCAAGGGCGAGAACGCCTATGGCTGGCTGAAGTCCGAAACCGGCGTGCATCGCCTCGTGCGGATTTCGCCTTTCGACTCCTCCGCGCGGCGCCATACCAGCTTTGCNTCGGTCGCGGTGACGCCCGTGATTGACGACAATATCGAGATCGAGATTGATCCCTCCGATGTGCGTACAGACACATATCGCGCGTCCGGCGCGGGCGGTCAGCACGTCAACCGGACAGACTCCGCCGTCCGCCTGACGCACGAGCCGACAGGCATCGTGGTCCAGTGCCAGAACGACCGGTCGCAACACCGCAACCGCGATCAGGCCTGGCAGATGCTGCGCTCGAAACTGTACGAGCTGGAACTGCAAAAGCGCCGCGAAGTCGCCGATGCCAGCTATGCCGGCAAGACCGATATCGGCTTCGGCCACCAGATCCGCTCATACGTGCTCCAGCCCTACCAGATGGTGAAGGACCTGCGGACCGAAGTGGAAACCTCCGACACGTCCGGCGTGCTGGATGGCGACATCGATCTCTTCCTCTCCGCNGCCCTGGCCGCCTCCGTGGCCAAGAANGAGGACGAGGAATAGGGGGCTNGCCCCACGCAACCCAGTCCGGGGTCTGTGCGTTCGTCCTGAATGGACGATCTGCTGACGCTATCTTTTGACAGCCAGATGCCCCTCGGGGTTCTGGCTGTTCGCCTCATCGCGGCTTCCGTGGCGGGATTGATTGTCGGGTTTGAGCGCGAAGTGAGGAACCGGCCTGCAGGCCTGCGCACACACATGCTGACAGCGCTGGCATCTGCCGTCTTCATGTTGATCTCTATAGAGATGATCCACTCATTCGGCGGCAATGACGACACCACCCAGCTGGACCCGACCCGTGTCGTGCAGGCTGTCACGGCGGGCGTCGCCTTTCTGGCAGCAGGCACGATCATTCACGGCAGCGGCTCCGTCAGAGGGCTAACGACCGGGGCGAGTATCTGGCTCGCCGGAGCGATTGGCCTTGCCTGCGGTGCTGGTTATTTGCAGCTCGCCTTTCTTGCCGTCCTTTTTTCTGTGTTGATCCTGCTCCCGATCCGGATGCTGGAGACGCATCTCTTCGGGAAACAGCCCATTGGGGAAGGGAAGGATGATGAGTAGTGCCGCGCCGGCAATGTGGGAGTATCGCATCTGGCCTGATGATGCCGGGTCGATGACGTATCAGCTTCAGACAACGCTACACTTTGTGGAAGAGTCGCCACGGACCGATACCTATTTCATGGCGACGGCCCGTGCCCCCGCCCAGCCAAAGCTGAGAGGCGGTGCGCGGTTTGATATCAAGGAATTGCTGGCAAGGGAGGCGGGGCTGGAGCTTTGGCGTCCCGTAATCGCCGCGGAGTTTCCGTTTGATGATGAGGATCGCGCGACGCTAGCCCGTCTGTATCCAGCCATTCCGCACTCCCTGCAGAGCCTTGCGGCCCTGCGAGATGCCTTTCTGGCCGAAGGTGCGGAACTCACAGTCGACAAGAAGCGACAGATTGCGACTGAGCCGGGTGGCCTGCGTGCGGAGATAACGTCGGCCTCATTGGGGGAGGGCGCGCGGACCACGCTTTGCCTGGAGCATGAGAGCGCCGCCGAACTGGCCCGGCATGTGGATCGCTTCGGTTTCAGCAATCTGCCCAATCTCAGCTATTCCGCCTGGCTGAGACAACACCTTTAAGCGAGCGCTGTGGCTGCGAGGCAGGTGATCACGACGGCCGACAGGATGAGACGCAGGCGCATCCACCAGCCGGGCGCCCGCGTTCGCTGGACAAACCAGGTCTCGATGCCGAGCAGGCCGATATAGCCGATGATCAATCCCAATGCGGCGGAGCTGTGGCCGCCGCCCACAGCGAAGAAGGCCCAGAGCGCAGGCAACACGCTGAGCCCATAGCCGATGACCGCCTCGCGTCCGCTGGATTTCGTCGCAAAGCCCCACAGCACGCCGGACATGAAGGCGAGGATGATCGCGCCGTAGAACACCTGCACATACGGCCCGACAAAGCGCGCCCCGAAGGCGGCGCTGCCAAACTCCTGCAGTGCGGGGATGAACAGGCTGAGCGTCCCCCAGACGAAGGGGATCAGCCCGGCAAGGCCAAGCGCCAGCGGCGCGGCGGGTATCTTTTGTCTGGTCATGCCTGCGAATTAGAGTGATCTGCCTCAGTGTCGAGGGCGCCGCGCGAGGGCCCTTATCCCCTCAAGTCAGGGGGATAGCGGGGACGGGGTGCGTTAGGAGGCATTTGGCGTGTGGGCGCGCACATGGCGCCAAACGCGGAGGACAGGAAATTTTTTCGTCCCCGGTGGGCGAAGTCGGGCCATGATGGCTGGTATGAGATCGCTTTCGCCTGACGCCGAGATATTCCTGGAAGACAGCTGGATGATGCTGGGCAACATCTTTGCGTCGCTGCTGGATCTGTCCCGGCGATCGGTCGGGCAGTCTGTGACGCGTCGGTATTACAATTTCGTGCTGCGGCGGTTGCGGGCGGGGGAGGCGATGCTGCGCCGGATGATCCTGATGCTGGCCCTGACGCTGGAAATCGAGCCGATCCTGCCACGCGCGCAGTCGAAACCAAGCGGACCGGACGCGCCTGTTTCACCTGAAGACAGCGCGCCCCGGCCTGAGCCACTTGGCCCACGCACGCCGACACCTTTCCTGCTCTGGGAAGCGGATGCATCGCGTCGGCAGACAGAGCGCTTTGCAGAACCGCCGCGCATCTGGACGCTCGGCATGGACTGGAAATTGCTGCCATCGGAGCTGCGCGCCCTGAAGGCTGCCGAAGCCCCAGCGGCCATTTCCCTCCAGCCCTTGCAATTGCGCCTCAAGCGTCTGGAGCTGGCCTTCCGAGACCCGGATGCGGCGGCGCGGCGCCTTGCAAGATGGCGCGCGCGGCAGGCCGGGCTGAGAACGCTTTGGCGGGCGCAATATGAATGCGGTGAGGCAGAGCCAAAGGCGCCGTTCGGGCGCACCTCGCCACTGGGGCGAGCCCGGCGACTGGCCTCGCGCACCACACTGCCGGCGGAGTATCGCCAATGGCTGGATGATCTGGACATATATGCGCGCGATGAACTGATCAATTCATCCTGATACGTTCTGAAATGATAATCGCCCGCCCTCTGTCTGTGGCAGGGGCGGGCGAAGCTATGGGAAAAACNTCAGGGCGCTACAGCACGTCCAGCATTTCTGCGACCAGTGGGTGGCGCACCACATCCTTGCCTTCGAGGCGGACGACAGACGCGCCGCCCAGCTTTTCCAGCCGTTCGGCCGCCGTGGCGAGGCCGGAGAATTCAGGCAGCAGGTCCGACTGGGCCGGGTCGCCCGTGATCACCATTGTGGAGTGCCAGCCGAGCCGCGTCAGCAGCATCTTCAGCTGNGTGTAGGTGCAGTTCTGCGCCTCGTCGATCACGATGAAGGCATTGTTCAGTGTACGCCCCCGCATGAAGCCGATGGGGGCAATCTCGATCACGCCCTCGGCCAGCATGTGCTTCAACTGTCCGGGCGACAGCCGATCCGACAGCGCGTCATAAAGCGGGCGCAGATAGGGGGCCAGCTTGTCTTCCATCGCGCCGGGCAGGAAGCCGATCTGTTCGCCTGCCTCAACCGCCGGGCGGGACAGGATGATCCGCGCGACCTTTCCTTTCTGCAGGGCCTCCACCGCCTTGCAGACGGCGAGATAGGTCTTGCCCGTGCCCGCCGGGCCAAGCGCGGCGACGAGGGCTTTTTCATCCATCGCCTTCATCAGTTCGGCCTGGTTTTCCGTGCGGGGCTTTACCGTTTTCTGGTATTTCTGCGTACGCCCATTTTCTGCACGCTGATGATCTGCGCGGGTGTCTGAATCGTCCGGGTGCCAGCCCCGGCCGCCTTCTATGGCTTGCAGCTTCGGGCCCTTTCCACGGGCGCCCTCCTCGAACCACGCGTTCAGGTTCACTTCGGAACCGTGCTTCATCCGTTTTGCTGCATTGCGTTTACCCATGGAAGGTCTCCTTGGTTACGGGCAAGAAAAAAGCCACCGGCGGACTCGCGCGATGGCTTGGCGGAAACTGGGAGGAAGAAAAGGCCGTCCGCCCCGTGGGCGGTGTGGCCAGGTCCCGGGACGTATCACCGGGCGGCGGGGTGTGACAGGATCGTGTGATGACCGTCTCCAACTCCGAATCTGTTGATGATTAGAGTGTAGCAAGGTTATCAGAAGATTAAATGAAAATTCCGCCCCGGATAAAAAGAGGAAACCCCATGGCCATTTACGAGATCGACGGAACCCGCCCACAGCTGCCCGAGAGTGGCAATTACTGGGTGGCCGAAAATGCGCAGGTCATGGGCAATGTTGTCCTGAAGGAGAATGCGTCGATCTGGTATGGCGCAGTGCTGCGAGGCGACAATGACCCGATCACGATTGGCGAGAATTCCAACATCCAGGATGGCAGCGTGCTTCACACGGATGTCGGCTGCCCGCTGACCATCGGGCGCGACGTCACCGTCGGCCACATGGTCATGCTGCACGGCTGTACGATCGGAGACGAGACTCTGATCGGCATCGGTTCCACCATCCTCAACAATGCGAAGATCGGGAAGAATTGCATCATCGGGGCGCATGCCCTGATCCCCGAAGGCAAGATCATTCCGGATAACTCGCTCGTCATGGGCGCGCCAGGCAAGATCGTCAAAGAGATCTCCGACCACCAGGCTCAGGTGATCAAGATGTCAGCGGTCCATTATGTCGAGAACTGGAAGCGTCACCGCGCCAGCCTGAAGCGGATCGATTAGGAATCCGTCTCGTCAGGGCGCAGGAAGTTCACCGCGAACTCCACGCCGTTCGAGCGCACGACCCGGCCACGCAGATTGCCTGCTGTCACGACTTCGCCGATTGGCGGTGTCTGGAACTGGCCAGTGGTCTTGAAGCTCGCGCCGGTCAGGGAGATGTCCATGACGGTGCACGGGATCTGAAGACCGTCCTTGCGGGCGATGAAGGCCGGGCCACCGGTCGGGAAGCGTGCGGCAGCGCGCTGTTCCGGGGCTTCCATAAGATCCTTGTTGACCAGCCAGCTAAGACGGTCAGCCAGTTTCTTGCGCTTGTGAGGCACGACGTTGAACTCAACGGCAAAGCCATCCTTGGAGGTGCGCACGACCCGGCCCGCCACGCGGCCCAGATCGTCGAAATAGCAGATCACATTGGCCCCATGTTCCGGCACGGTCGCAGCGCGCAGATAGGCGCCAGAGCAGGACAGGTTTTCAGTGACAAGTTGATGGTCTTCGCTGGATTCATCCAGGAAGCAGCCTTCAAGTTCCAGGTCGACTCGCTGATACTGGCGGCGATCTTCCTCGTTTTTGATCACGGGGTTGAATTGAGGCACAGACAAATCTAGTGCGGGCATGTGGATTCTCCTGAGTCCGTTACGGCAACCTGTCTGTTCTTCTCCATCAAGCCTTTACTTAGCTGAGTTTCGTTCACAAACTGTTGCGGAAAACAGAAGGATTCACGCCAATCCTTCACCATAAGGTTTATTGGGAGGTCCTCCGGTGCTGGAGACATACGACTATATTATCGTGGGCGCAGGAAGCGCTGGCTGTACACTTGCCAACAGGTTGAGCGAAGATCCGCGCATCAAGGTCTGCCTGATCGAGGCCGGCAAGAAGGATAACAACCTCATGGTGCGGATGCCCGCCGGAGTTGGAAACCTGATCAAGGCTGAGGGGGATTTCAACTGGGGCTTCTGGACCGAGCCGCAGAAGCATATGAACGGTCGCAAGCTCTGGTGGCCACGCGGAAAGGGCTGGGGCGGCTCCTCTTCCATCAATGGCATGGTCTACATTCGCGGCCACGCGCGCGACTATGACCAGTGGGCGCAGATGGGCCTGCGCGGCTGGAGCTTTGCGGACGTGCTGCCCTATTTCAAGAAATCAGAAGGCTATGAAGGTGGCGACAACGACTTCCACGGCGGCACCGGCCCGCTGAAAGTGTCGGAAAGCCCGCTCTCTTCTCCGGTTTATCGCGCCTTTCTTCAGGCAGGCGAGCAGGCTGGCTACAAGAGCACGAAGGATTTCAACGGCGCCGATCAGGAAGGCTTCGGCCGCTATCAGCGCACGATCCACAAGGGCGAACGCTGGAGCGCGTCCTATGGCTATCTGCGTCCCATCGTCGGCGTGCGGGACAATCTCACCGTGATCTCCACCGGTATGGTGACGCGCGTGCTGATCGAGAATGGCCGCGCCACGGGGGTCGAAGTCGTTGAAGGCAAGGGCCGTCTCACGCAGGAGATCCACGCCTCGGGTGAGGTCATCGTCTGCGCGGGCGCGGTGCAATCGCCGCAATTACTGCAGCTGTCCGGCATCGGCAATCCTGACCATCTCGGCCGGTTCGATATCCAGACCAAGGTGAAGTCCCCGAATGTCGGCCAGAACCTGCAGGACCATCTGGACGTCACCGTCATCCACGAGATGACCCAGCCGATTTCCGCTTACTCCATGCAGAAAGGCATCAAGAAGCTGGGCGTGGGCATCCAGTATCTCGTGAACCAGACCGGTGCTGGTGCCGACAACCACCTTCAGGCCGGCGCGTTCCTGAAGTCCCGCGAAGGGTTGGAGATGCCCGACCTGCAGCTCCACTTCGTGAATGCCATCATGATGGATCACGCCAAGCATCAGGCCAACAAGGATGGCTACACGGTCCATTCCTGCCAGCTGCGGCCGGAAAGCCGGGGCACGGTTTGCCTCGCTTCCGCAGACCCGTTCGCCCATCCGGCCATCGATCCCAATTATCTGGAAGCCGAGGAAGACCGCCGCGCGATGCGGGAGTCGGTGAAGATGATCCGCGATATCTGCGGTCAGAATGCGCTGCAGCCCTTCACCGGCGCCGAGATGATGCCGGGCGAGAGCGTGAAGACAGACGAAGAGATCGACGCCTTTATCCGACGGTGTGGCGAAACGATTTATCATCCCATCGGGACGGTCGCGATGGGAGCGAATGAGGACAGCCCGGTTGATGGGGAGTTGCGTGTGCGTGGTGTAGACGGTTTGCGGGTCGTCGATGCGTCCGTGATCCCGACCCTGATCGGCGGCAATACGAACGCGCCAACCATCATGATCGCCGAGAAAGCGGCAGACATGATCCTCGGCAAGCCGCCACTGGAAGCGGAGGCGCCGGAGACGGTTGCGGCCTGATCAGGCCGCGCCTGCGCTAGTGGTAATTGTTGGCGACCAGCTTCAGCGTTGGCTCGGCAGGTTGGGAGTCTGGCGGTACCAGCATCGCCACGCGGTGACGCCAGATCGGACGCCCTTTGAGTTTCGGCACGCCGCCCAGCGTCTGGTAGAGGCCGAGGAAACGGGTTGTTGAATTCGGCATGCCAGCCTGCGCCAGGGGCATCGTCGTGATCTCCACCTCGACACGCTGGCCTGTCAGGGTTTCGCCGCGACCTCGGATGACGCCCGGGGCGCCATCGGTGCGGACAGCCTCCAGGAAGCCGCCAATCATTGCGCGGTCCGGGCCGGTCCAGAGATTGAGGAAGTCATGATTGGGCAGGGAGCGTCCAAGCAGGTCAGACACGCCGTCACCGGCCGTCCGGAAGATCCAGGCGCCATCATCGGTTGCCTCGATCATGAAGATGTTGGCGATCAGGTCCGGATGGTCGTTCGCGCGGGGCGTCCGGTCTTCATTGGCAACCGGATCAACGCGCATGCGTTTCCAGGCTTCCAGCATGATGCGGGTGTTCGGATGTATAGACCGGTCTTGCATGATGGGCGTGGGCTCCATTGATAGTTTGTGGGCCCAGCCGGGCCAGCGTCGGAGTCGTAAACCGCAATATATATTCCAGTTAGCAATTCCCCCGGCTGGGGAATTACAGGGGATGAAATCGGGGAATTTCCCCGGTCAGGAAGTTTTCGAAGTGCCCGTACACGGCCATTCGCTCAATTGTGGGACAGGTGAGTCTCGACTCGGAACAGGATGAGACACGAAATTGGAGCGTTGAGGGAAGTTGATTTGATTCGCCTGTGCAATGTCTGGATGGATTGCATGACCGAGCGCGCAAGATCGTGCTCATTTCTTCGTCAAAAGCAGCGTTATGCGGCTGCAACACCACAGTCTCGGCAAAACTCCACTCTTAACTCATGGTGATGCCTTGCCATGCCTACCTGTTTGTTTAGTCCTAGGTAGTACAGCGCAGCTGAAAAAAATTCCTCCCAAACCAAAAACAGAAATTTGCTCAAAGGGACCAACACGTGAAATCCAGAAAATTTGTTGTATCGGGTGCACCGAAGTTCAAATCGGCGCTCACCCTCAGCGCGGGCTTTGCCGCGTTCGCCGCTCTCTCCATGCCCGCCATCGCACAAGATGCGCCGGAAGAAGAGGAGAGCCGGACCCTCCAGACTGTCACCATCACGGCCACCAAGCGCGAACAGACGCTGCAGGATGTGCCAGTGGCGGTGTCCGTTGTTGATGAGAGCGTGATCGAGAAGGCCGAGATTGTCGATTTGGGAGATCTGCAATCCGTCGTGCCTTCGCTTCGCGTTAGCCAACAGCAATCCTCCTCCAACACCAACTTCATCATCCGCGGCTTCGGCAACGGCGCGAACAATGCCGGCATCGAGCCTTCGGTGGGTGTGTTCGTCGATGGCGTTTACCGCTCGCGCTCGACCTCCCAGATTTCCGATTTGCCAAACCTGCAGCGCGTCGAAGTTCTGCGCGGGCCGCAATCGACCCTGTTCGGCAAGAACGCTTCCGCAGGTGTCATCTCCATCGTGACGCAGAAGCCGCAATTCGAGTGGGGCGGCAATGTCGAAGGCACGGTCAGCAACTATAATGGCTACCGCGCTGGCGCATTCGTCACCGGTCCTTTGTCTGACACGGTTGCCTTCAGCCTTGGCGGCAATTTCAACACGCGCGATGGCTATGTCGAAGATCTGGGCGATGGCCCGGACACGAACGAGCGCAATCGCTGGGGCATTCGCGGTGACCTGCTTTGGGAACCGAGCGACGACCTCTCCTTCCGCGTGATCGCAGACTATGATGAGATCGACGAAATCTGCTGTGCAGCGTCGAACATCATCAATGGCCCAACAGGGGCGGCGATCCTTGCGCTGGGTGGCAACCTCGTTGCCGAGGACCCGTTCTCCTATGAAGTGGCCTACAATTTCGGATCCGAGAACCTCATCAAGAATAGCGGTATCTCTCTGCAGGGCGACTATGATGCTGGCGCATTCACCGTCACCAGCATCACGTCCTACCGGACGTCTGACCTCAGCACGAACCAGGATTCTGACTTCACCAGCGCAGACCTGCTCGGGCGCAAGTCTGACGATGTCGAAATCGAAACCTTCACACAGGAAGTCCGCCTGACCTCAAACGGCAGTGGCCCGCTGAGTTGGATGGTTGGAGGCTTCTACTTTGATGAAACCGTCGATATCGAAAACCAGCTTCTCTATGGCAGCGACATTCGTGGCTATATCGACATTCTGTCGTCTGGCCTNCTGTCATCGCTTGAGCCTGTGGTGTTCGGCGTGCCGACCGGCACCTTCTTCCAGCCAGGCCAAGGCTTCACCGAATTCTATGGGCAGGACGATACGTCTGCTTCCCTGTTCGGTACGATCGACTATGAAGTCACCGACCGCCTGACAGCGACCTTTGGCCTGAACTACACGCAGGTGAACAAGGATGCCTTCTCGAACGCGGTTTCCACGGACACGTTTGCGGCAGTGGACCTGANTACGGCTGCGCCGTTCATCACGCAGGCAACGGCNGGCGGTCTGTTGCTGCAGGCTGGTGTGAACCCGACCGACCCGGCCGCTGTCGCCGCCTTTGCAACGGCGTTCCCGACAGAGTTTGCAACCATTCAGGCAACGGCCGCAGGTGCGCCCGGCGCATTGCAACAGCTGCAATTCCTGCCGCCATTCCTGAACTTCCCGAACGCCGTGGAAAGCGGCTCGACGGATGATGAGGATACGTCAGTCACCTTCCGCCTNGCCTATGACGTGACGGATTCCGTCAACGTGTACGGATCTTATGCAACCGGCTTCAAGGCGTCCTCCTGGAACCTGTCGCGTGACAGCCGTCCAACTCCAGCCGACTANGCGCTGCTTGCNCAAGGCGGCCTGTTGCTTCCGAACCTGACCACCGGNACGCGCTTTGCCGGACCGGAAGAATCGAAAGTGTTCGAGCTGGGCGTGAAAGGTGCGTATTCGGACTTTGCGTTTAACGTCGCCATCTTCGACCAGACGATTGAAGGGTTCCAGTCCAACGTCTTCACGGGAACGGGCTTTGCGCTCGCCAATGCGGGTGAGCAATCCACGCAAGGCCTCGAACTGGATGCGCAGTGGAATGCCACCGACAATCTGCTGCTCAGCTTTGCNGGCACGTTCCTTGATCCGGTCTATGACAGCTTCGAGGAATCGGCGAGCGGCGACATTTCCGGTCAGAAGCCTTACGGCATTCCGGAAGTCTCCACATCGACTGCGGCGACATACACATTCAATGTGAAGAACTATGACGCCTTCATCCGCGGTGACTGGCAGTACGAAAGTGAGTCGGATTATTTCGACGAGCCAGCCAACCAGGCACTGATCAATGATCAGAAGAAAGTCAGCACGTTCAACGCNTCGGCTGGCCTGACCACAGAATCGGGCTTGAGCTTCACGCTTTGGGGCCGGAACATCTTCAACGACGAGTATATCACCGTGGCCTTCCCGGCTGTGGCCCAGGATGGCTCTATCTCCGGCTATCCGAACCAGCCGGCAACTTACGGCCTGACAGTCCGCAAGACGTTCTAGGGTTCACNCGAATCACGAACNCGAAAGCCCCGCCCATCANGGCGGGGCTTTTTATTTGGGCCGGTAGGCGGTCAACAACACGATTGCGATGACCAGACAGCCCATCTCGAAGCCGACAAAGGTCAGGAATCGGGAAGAGGGCNCATCCCCGGCAATCAGNCCGGCGATGCGNGCGAACATGTAGCCGCCCATATATGTCGTGATGAACCANAGCGCTGGCCGCACCATGCGCGGGCGAATCAAGCCGGAGAGCGCCAGGANCCCCGCNCCGAGGCTGNCCCCGCCATAGATGCCGCGCGCTTCATACACGCCATTCTCGCCACCAATCGTAACGCCAAGGCTTGCCGCCATNCCTGTTGGATCAAGCAGGGACCATATTCCGAACGCCAGAAAGCTGGCCGCCATGANAAAAAGNTAGATACGAATCATCATGCAAGGGGAGCTAGAGCAAACGCAATGATCGGAAAGGGCGGGCCTGCGCGAAGTTCGGCGACGTATTTCTGTCCTTACGGGGTGGATTTTGCCCGTCACGCCCCATTTGATGTGAAGCAAACCGGACAGGAGATCGCTTATGCGCCAATCGCGGCGTGCGCCCCCCATTATCAATGCCCCGCCATTCGTTACGGCGTTGGCCTTGGGAATCATCGCGCTTCACGGCCTGCGGATCCTCGCAGGATCCTCGCTCGACCTGTTCTTTGTGGATCTCGGCGGGGTGTTTCCCGATCGATTCTGGGGCTGGATCGCCGGACAACAGGTCCCTGGAGGCTACGCGCCCTATAATAATGCGTTGGAGGCACTGATTCCTTTGGCCGGAACGGCGCTTGTTCACGGCAGCTGGTCACACGTCCTGATGAATACGATCATGCTGATCGCCGTCGGGAAGCCGGTCTATTCGGTCTTTGCGCGGCTCTGGCGCTCTCAACTCAGTGTAAATCTGGCGTTTCTGGGCCTGTTTGTGGCTGCGGTCGTGGGTGGGTCTCTCGCGCATCTTGCGACTCACTACCCCTCTGGTCCGCCGGCCATTGGCGCGTCTGGTGGTGTTTCAGGGCTGATTGCTGCGGCTTTGATGATCCAGAACGGCCTGCCCGCGCAGCTTCTGGAGCGCCGATTCCTTTCGGCCAGCGCCGTATTCCTTGTGGGTAACATCGTTCTGGCATTCCTTGGGCCGTCATTGTTCGGGTCCGCAATCGCCTGGCAGGCCCATATTGGCGGCTATGTAGCGGGCGCAGTGCTGTTTCGCTTCATGGTGCGCCACGCAGGACGCGCACGATTCGGCACCTGATCGCGTCTTCCAGGGAAATATGGTAGGCTCCTTCCATACGAGGCACCCAAAAAGGGGCCCAAACGCCAGGGAGGACGTGGATGACCATAGACCAAATTCTGAAAGACAAGGGATTCGCCATCATTTCGGTGAGTGCCGGAGAGACATTGGCGGCTGCAGCGCAAACGTTGGATGCCAAGAGAATCGGCGCGGTCGTTGCGCTGGATGATGATGGCAGCATTGTCGGGGTACTTTCAGAGCGGGATATTGTCCGCCATGTGGCCCGGCAGGGCGCTAGCGCACTGAACTTGAATGTCGGCGACGCGATGACACGCGACGTAATCACGGTGGAATCCAGCTCCAAAATAGACGATGCGCTTCAGCTGATGACGGATCGCAGGATTCGTCACTTGCCTGTTTTGACCGGCGGGAAGCTGGCCGGTGTGATCTCGATTGGAGATTTGGTGAAGTGGAAGATCGCGGAAACTGAAGCAGAAGCAGAAGCGATGAAGTCTTACCTTTCAGCGCAATACTAGGCGAAAGCCCCCGTATTCATTGGGCTGTTTCAATTCACGCTCCAGACTGGCTGAGTTGCGTCTGAAGTTTCGCTGCAGTTTTGTGATGAAATCCTGCATTAGGGGGTTGCTGGATACGGGGGGCGGGAGTACATCGCCACCTCCGCTGACGAGGCCTTCGGGTTTCGGACGCGGGGCCCGGTGACGGAGCGCCTGACTGGCTACGGAAGTTTTCAATTCTTCCCCAGGCAGGACCCGGTGTCGGTTCCCTGAAATCGCTCGGATCTGCGAGCCGGACATGCTTCGGCCAACGGGATCTTTTGCGTCGTAAACAGGGCAGTTTGGATGGTTAAACATTCTACTGCAGGCGACGCAAAATAGGGTGTTGACGGGAAGAACGGCGGTCCATATAAGCCGCCACTCGCTGACGAGGTCTTCGGATTTCAGAGGCGGCCCGGCAACGGGGTTTGGCCAGATTGGAAGACTTGATTTTCCGTGGACAGACAATGGTGCCGGTTTCCTGAAACGCTCGAATTTGCGGGCCGAATATGCTTCGGCCAACGAGTTCATTTGCGCCAATATTGAAGCGGAAATGGTGTCTGACACCTGACTGCAGAAGAGGCGGAAAAGAGTGTTGACGGGAAGA
>NZ_NHCK01000027.1:0-15911 GCF_002172815.1 Hyphomonas sp. TMED31
ACAGGCAGCGGCGACGATCGCAGAGGCCGTGAGCGACGCCGACGTGATCGTGTCCATGTTGCCCGCGGGCAAGCATGTCCTGTCGGTCTATTTCGGAGAGGATGGTGTTGCGGCGCAAGCTGCGAAAGGCGCGCTGTTTCTCGATTGCTCAACGATTGCCGTCGAAGACGCGCGTGAAGCCGCATCAAAGGCTGAAGCAGCAGGTTTCCTGATGGCGGACGCGCCTGTGTCAGGCGGCACGGCGGCGGCAGATGCCGGCACATTGACCTTCATGGTCGGCGGTCCGGTCGAGGCCTTCGCGAAGGCAAAGCCGATCCTGGATGCAATGGGCAAGAACATCTTTCATGCAGGCGCCAGCGGGAATGGACAGGTCGCGAAGATCGCCAACAACATGCTGCTGGGCATTTCCATGATCGGCACGTGCGAGGCATTCAATCTGGCGGAAAAGCTGGGCCTCGACGCGCAGACTTTTTATGACATTTCCTCCACCGCCTCCGGCCAATGCTGGAGCATGACGAGCTATTGCCCTGCGCCGGGTCCTGTNCCGACCGCTCCGTCAAACCGCGACTACCAGCCCGGCTTCGCGGTTGCGATGATGCTCAAGGATCTGCACTTGGCAGCTGGCGCAGCGAAGACGGCAGGGGCACAGGTAACGCTGGGCGAGATGGCCGAGAAGATCTATGCTGACCTGGACGCCCGCGGGCATGGCGGGCTCGACTTTTCCGGCGTGATGAAAGACCTGAAGCAGGAATTAGGCTGAGCCGAGTGATCGAATGAAATCGCGGATCGCATCCAGTGAGTGCGGTTCATCCAGAAACGGCGTGTGGCCACGATTGGGAACGGTCAACAGCGTGCTNTTCTTGTGGCGACGAAGCATCCGGTTCGCGGTTTTCTTTGCCAGAATGTCAGACCATTCGCCCCGGATGATCAGCAGCGGGATGGATTTCATCGCGGCGAACACGCGCCACATGGCGAAATTCACGCGCCATCCGGGCGTTGTGCTGCCCATCCCTTTCACAATCACCGGGTCATAGTCGAATACGATCTTGCCATCGGCCTGCTCNACGCAGGTTCGTCTGGCAAANGCCATCCAGTCATCGNCTCCATAATCCGGATAGACGCCTGCCTGCGTCTTNCCAATCGCCGCTGCGGCGTCCCCCCAGCTGTCGAAAATCTCATTGCCTCCGGCATAGCCCGCGATGCGCTTCAGGCCAGNCGGGTTCACTTCCGGGCCGACATCATTCATCACAATACCGCGTATCTTTTCCGGAAACGCCTTGGCCATNAGCATGGCCATCAGTCCGCCCATCGACGTACCGATCAGGATCACCTTGTCCAGATTCAGGTGNGCCATCAGCGTGGCCATGTCCTGTGCGTAAAAGGGCGGTTGGTANGTGGTGCCGTTCGGGTCNCGGTCTGATTTCCCGCGCCCGCGCACGTCCACCGAAATGAAGCGTGCTTCCAGGCCGAGCCCNTCNATCATGGGCTCGAAATCCTTGTGGTTCCGNGTCAGCCCGTGCATGCACAGGATGACGGTGTCGCTGTCGATCGGGCCGTAGTCAGCNGCATACAGGGTCAGCCCGTCATGCGACGTGTAGAAGAGGTCGCGTTTGGTCAGNGTTGTGTTTGCCGGGAGGGACGCTGCTTCGCTCATACGATCTCCGCAGCACGTTTGGCGTCGCGTGCGTATGTGCGACCCGCCAGAGCCAGGAACACGACGCTCAGCGCGTTTAGGCCAAGCATGAGTTCAAGCGCCGACTTCAGTGGAGCCTCATTGCCCTGAGCCGCAAAATACTCGCTCAGNTACCCGACGATGCTGGGGCCTCCGCCGATGCCGATCAGGGTGAGGCAGAACAGCATGAATGCCGAAGCGAACGCCCGCATGCGAAGCCCGACCAGTTCCTGTGAGGCCGTATAGGCAATGCTGGCATAGATCAGGCCAATGAATGCCGGCACCACGTTCCAGGCGTATGCCATATTGATTGTGTCAGCCTGCAGGAACATCCACGCGAACGGCAGGGCGATGGCTGCACATACGGCGATCATCCACGGACGCCATGCCAGGTTTCGCGCGGACAGCCGGTCACAAACGCGGCCCAGGAGGATCGCGCCCACGCTGCCAACTCCGCCAATCAATAGACCGAGAGGGATCGCAATGTCGCTTGGGCCAACATCATAGGTCCGCTGCAGATGGCTTGGCGTCCAGGCGAGGAAGGCATTGGCGGAGATACAGATGAGGCAGCAGCCAGCCAGCATCAGCAGGAAAGAGGTTTGTCCCCCAATGAATTTGAGAGTCTCGCCGAGGGTGGAGGCCTCGCCGTCATCGCTGCGTTGCTCGATGGCGCCGCGCTTTGGTTCGCGGATCGTGAAGCGGACAATGGCGGCCAGTATCAGGCCAGGAATACCCGCGACGAGGAATGCGGTGCGCCAGCCAAAATACTTGTAGACATACCCGCCGATGACAAATCCGGCCAATACGCCAAGCCCGATGCCGGCCGTGTAGATACCAAGCGCGAAGGCTCTTTCTTTTGGCGCATACAGGTCTGAGATGATCGATGTTGCGGGAGGTGTTCCGCCTGCTTCTCCGACGCCGACGCCGACGCGCGCGAGCAGAAGCTGCCAATAGGTTTGGGCAAAGCCGGAGAGCGCAGTCATGCCCGACCAGAGCGCCAGCGAGATGGCCAGAATGTTCCGGCGGTTGCCCCGGTCCGCCCACATGGCGATCGGGATTCCAAAGGTTGCGTAGAATGCGGCGAAGACAAAGCCGGTCAGCAAGCCGATCTGGCCGTCCGAAATCTGGAGTTCCGCCTTGATCGGCTCGATCAGGATCAACAGGATCTGACGATCAATATGATTGAAAGTGTAGACCAGCGTCAGCAGCGCCAGGACATAGGCACGCGAGTTGTTCCGGGAGGTCTGGGAGGGGGCAGCCGCAGTCTGTGTCATGAGCATCCTTCAGGGCGCGGCGATCCGCACGCAACAATATGCAAGGTCCTGGGAGGGACGGGTCGGCAATCCGATGTGTTCAGATTGCCGACCCGCTCAGCTGATTAGAAATCAACCGAGATTGAGGCAGTCAGCGTGCGTGGCGGGCCGTAGAAGGCGGAGTACGCACTGTCGAAACCAAGCTGGCTTGGCGTAACGAAGTTATAGCCTGCGACGCGATACTCTTCGTCGGTCAGGTTGCGTCCGTGAATGCCAAAGCGCAGGCGTTCAGAGGGAGACGTCCAGACGAAGCTGAGATCCAGCAGCGTGTAGGCATCGGGGTCGAGCGCTGGGCCGCCATTCGGGAACAGCACGTTCGTACCCGGCGCGAAGCCTTCATTNTCGATGTTGAAGAGATTGTANTCNTCNCGATANGAGGCCGANCCNGTGATGGAAATTGCCCCGAATTCCGGACCGAAATCTCGCATATAGTTCAACGAGAGCTGGCCCTGCAGTTCCGGCGTATTCTGCGTCACGAACTGGTCGGCGATGTTGGTNCCGGCGGAGATGATCTCCTGAATCTCTGCGTCAATGTAGCCGAGATTNCCCATCAGCGTGAACTCGTCATTGATGAACCAGCTGCCTTCGATCTCGAGGCCGGTNTATTCAGANGAACCGGCATTGAAGACGGAAGACACGAATGTGTCGTTCACGCCGTCATTGTCAGAGTCTGCGCCGCTTTGCACAGTGATCTGCTGGTCGGTGTATTCGGCAAAGAAGACGGCGGTGTTCAGCTGCAGGCGGTCATCAAAGAAGCTGCCCTTCACACCGATTTCATAGCTGTCGACCTTTTCAGGACCGAAGCCTTCTTCCGACAGGCCGAGCGGNTCGAGGTCTGCCCGGGCGCGGGGGTCAAAGCCGCCGGCCTTGAAGCCNTGCGCGAAGGTTGCGTAGATNTTCANGTCGTCGGTAGGCTGATAGGATACCGAAATCCGCGGGGTGAATTCCTCATCTTCCCGGTTCAGGCCAGTATAGCCGGTCTGGGTCGCAAGGAAGATGGATGTGGAGTTGGTCGGATCAAAAGAGGCCGATCCAAGACCGAGCCAAAGCTCGCGAGTTACGTCTGCCGTTGTTTCGTCTTTCGTAAAGCGGCCGCCGAGGGAAACACTCCACTGGTCGGTCAGATCGTAGGTGAAATCACCGTACAGGGAGAAGTTCTCCTTGTCCTGCACACCGGCCTGGTAGACTGTCACGCCAAGGGCGCTGAGCAGCAGGTCGAATGCGCCATCTGCCGTGCCGTCCAGATAGTAGACACCGGCGACACCCGAGAGACGGTCGCCATTGTAAAGCAACTGGAATTCCTGGCTGAACTGCTCGTCGCTGTAGAAGGCGGGAACGTCAAAGTCCGGGTTTGGCAGGGCGTCGAAGTCAATCGGGGTAACGGTCGAGCCTTCGCGGAACGCCGTGATGGATTTCAGCGTGAATTCATTGTTCACGTCCCACTGGCCAGTCAGAGAGAAGCCCTCGGTTTCCACCGAGTTGTCATCGCCGATCCCTGCGCGCGTATCATAGACATTGTCTGTGACTGGCAGGGTGCCATCTCCACTCGGGATCAGGCGGTGGCCGTGTTTGGCGTTGGAATCGTCTTCTGACTTGTCATAGGCGAGCCGGAAGAACAGGGAGTCTGTCGGGGCCCATTCCGCGCTCAGGCGATAGGCCAATACGTCCTTGTCGTAATGATCGGCGCCGGTGAAGAGGTTCTCGCCATAACCGTCGCGCTGATAGCTTGCGACCGCGCCGCCGACTGTGAACGTATCGCTGAGCGGGACGGAGCCGGAGAGGATGGCATCCATCTGGCCATAGGAACCGAAATTGACCTTGGCTTTCAGGTCCGGCTCATCTTCCATTTTTGCGGTGACGTATTTGATTGCGCCGCCAATGGTGTTGCGACCATACAATGTGCCCTGAGGGCCACGCAGGACTTCTATCCGTTCAATGTCGAAAATGTCGAGGATCGCGCCTTGTGGACGAGCGATATAGACATCGTCCACGTAGAGGCCAACGCCTGGCTCAAAGCCCCAGAGCGGATCTTGCTGACCAACACCGCGAATGAAGGCGATGAGCGTGGAGTTCGACCCTCGGGCAACTTCGATCGTGGCGTTCGGCGTCGAGCGCTGGATGGAGGTGATGTCGACCGCGCCGGTCGCTTCCAGCTGCTCACCGCTGAAAGCAGAGACGGAAAGCGGAACGTCGATCAGGTCTTCCTCGCGGCGTTGCGCGGTGACGGTGACGCGGCCAAGGGTGCGGGCCTCTTCGGCCGTGTCTTCTTCAGCGTCCTGCGCATGCGCAGCATATTGGCCTGCAGTCAGCGCGAGCGCCGAAACGAGACCGAATCTCAGCGTAGTGAATTTGTGATGTCCCAATTTTTCCTCCCAAGGGCATTCTTCTATTTGACGGGAGTTTTCCAGAAACCGCACATGACGGCGATGACATATGGGTTCAGCGCGAGTGAACATATTCGCTCGCGCAAATCAGGCTTGAGCGGTTTCGACGCCAGACTTTGCATAGGCTGCGGGTGACACGCCGCGCATTTTCTTGAAGGCGCGATTGAAGGCCCGCACGTCAGAATAGCCGAGGGAATCGGAAACCTGACTGACGCTCATACCCTGGCTGAGCATCAGGCCGGCCCGTTCGGCGCGGCTCTCCTGAAGAATATCTCGGAAGCTGGTGCCTTCTTCGCTCAGGCGCCGACGCAGGGTGGCGACGCTCACGTCGAGACGCTGGGCCACAGCAGCTTGGGTTTCATATCCATCCGAAATCAGATCAGAGGTCCGTACGGCGAAGGCCCGCACATCGGCGGATGGCGCGAGGCCGTCGAGATGTCGGATGACGCGCGCAAAAATGCCATCGGCGGTCAGGTCCACTTCCGGGGCGGGCGTGATGGGCTCGCAGGCAATGTCGATGTCGTAGATCAGCTCGTAGGCCGCATGGCCGTAGCCAATGGGGACTTGCCAGAAACCCAACTGGCCATTCCCGTCATCGTGCCGGTTTCGCAGCAGGCTCACGCGTTGCAGGCCGCGACCGGCTGCGCCGCCGGTCAGGCTGTCGAGCAGGGCGTGAGTCTTGATGAGCAGCGCGTCGCCCACGAAATGTGTCAGCGCGCGATCATCCCGAAAGCGATAGGGGAAGGTGGAATCATCAACGACCAGCGTCAGGGTGCGGTCGGTCTGGCGAACATAATTGTAGCGCCCGCCATGCATCATGTTGAAATGCGATGCGAGGCTGCGAATGGCATCCTGCAAAGTGGCGGCGGCCTGTATCTGTGTGACCACGAATGTGCCGGTCTGGTAGAGCAGCTTTCGCTCTGACAGCTGTGCGGTCAGGTCATCAAAGGATCGGGCGATTTCGCGCTGGATGCGGTAATAGTCGACGAGGTCAATCCGCGTACCCGGCGCATCACGGCGCTTGCCTGGGTCGATGCCCAGTCGGTGCAGCAAACCGTCCACATCCACGCCGGACGCGCCCGCCCATGAAAGGATCGGTTCGATCTGCTGGAGTTCAAAACTGGCCCGGGCCGTTGTGGTCGACATGGAGCGCTTATAGCAGGTTTCGGTATCGAAAACGTATCCTGATTCCAGAGGAAGTTTCCGATTATGTCCTTCCCGCAACAGGTCTAGCGATAATAGGCGCAGAGCGTGTTGACGAGTTCGCGGCCGATACCGCCGGCGCAGCGATAGTAGATGGTCTGCGCATCGCGGCGGCTTTCCACCAGATTCGCCGCACGCAGCTTTGCCAGGTGCTGAGAAACGGCAGAGTGCGACTGGCCAGTCATTTCAGCCAATTGGTGAACCGGTCGTTCGCCTTCATTCAGGGCGCACATGATCTTCAGCCGCGTATCGCTCGACATGGCCTTCATCACCTCTGACGCCTCATGGATGCGCTCTGACATCAGGTCAAAGGCGTCCTTGGTCTGGGGTTTTGCGTGTGCAGCCATTTATTTTCGATCTCGCTTCAGATTTCAGAACCAATTCTGTCCAATATGCGTATATATGCATCAACAAAGTGCAAAACAGGGGCCGATCAGCAGTTGACCGGTCTCTGAAAGCTGAAACTGCCGGTATTACGGGGCTTTTGCTGAGCTTCAAATCTTGCCGGAATCTGTGCAAGGCTTTATGCGCCCCCTATATGCGTTTCGGCGGCGCAACGGACCGCCCTGATTTGGAGACTGCATGTCGAAGGAAGAACTGATTGAATTCGAAGGCACGGTTGTGGAACTGCTGCCGAACGCGACGTTCCGCGTGAAACTCGAGAACGACCACGAGATCATTGCCCACACGGCTGGCAAGATGCGCAAGAACCGCATCCGCGTGCTGACGGGTGACAAGGTGATGGTCGAGATGACCCCATATGACCTGACCAAGGGTCGTATCACCTACCGCTTCAAATAAGAGATATGGCGTCCTCAGGGCCTGTTCCCCTGATCCTCGCCAGTGCGAGTCCCCGGCGGCGAGACCTGCTCGCCCAGATCGGGATAGTGCCGGACGCGATCTGCCCCACTGATATCGACGAAACCCGTCGCAAGGACGAGTCTCCCCGCGCGCTGGCCGAACGGCTGGCGCGAGAGAAGGCTGCGGCTTGCCCGGAAGCGGGCTTTGTACTTGCCGCGGATACCGTGGTTTCGCTGGGTCAGAGGAACCTTGAAAAAGCGGCCGACGCCGAAGAGGCCGAAGCCTTCCTTCGGCTGCTGTCGGGCCGGGCGCATCAATGCATTACCGGCGTGGCCGTGAAAGCGCCGGATGGCCGGGTGAACAGCCGCACCGTGATGGCCCGTGTGAAGGTGAAGCGGCTGACTGATCAGGAGATTGCCGCCTACATCGCCAGCGAGGAATGGCGCGGCAAGGCGGGCGGCTATGGCATTCAGGGCATGGCCGGAGCCTTCATCACCCATATCAGCGGCAGCTATACCACCATTGTCGGCCTGCCGCTGTATGAGACCAAATCCCTGCTCGAAGGCATGGGGTGGCGACCGGCCTGAGACCCGCGCCTGTTAGGCCCGTTCCCAGCTGGTGATGGCCAGCAGGCTCAGCGCCACAACCCCGCCCACCATCAGCCAAATCGGGTCCGCACTGGTCACGAGGCTCGCGTCCTGGCGTGCATCGGTCACGGTTCGGGTGACGATCTGGTCCAGTCCCGTCCAGTTGGCCAGCAGGCCCGGCAATTGCATGGCGGCAACCCCTGCGCCCGCAATGCCGACTGCACCCAGCAGAAGGCGGCGGAACAGGGATCTACGTCGGATGCCGGTCATGACCTCATCCACAAAGGGGGCGGGATCCATCTTGCGGTCTTCTGCCGCGAAGAGATCGGTCAGGTCTGAATAGGTTTCCTGGTCTCGCATCAGATTACTCCATCACGCCACATGGCTGCTTTCAAGGTGTTTGCGAAGCGCCGCCACGCCGCGCGTCACATGGGATTTTATAGTGCCAAGCGGCCAGCCGGTCGCTTCGGCTGCTTCGCGGTGGGACAGGCCCGAGGCCACACACAGCACCACGCAAACCCGCTGGGCCTCTGACAGTTTCTCCAGAGCCCGGTTGAGATCCATCTGGTCTCCGACCTCATCGGATTGCGTGCGTTCAAACGGGATGATTTCGGCGGTTTCGTCGAATTCGATCTCAATCTTCTGCTTGCGGCGGGCTTGCAGGTACTCCCGCCAGCAGATCGTGCAGACCCAGGCAGAAAAGGTGCCGCCCGCGTATGAGCCGATTTTCTGCCAGGCCTTCAGAAAGGTCGCTTGTGCAATGTCGTCTCCGTCGCTAGCCGAGCCGGTCAGGCGGCGGGCCATGCCGCGCACGCGGGCCTGATGGCGCCGCACGAGTTCGGCAAAGTCTGCCTCATGCCCTCGCGCAGCACTTGCGGCCAGGTCCGGATCGCTGCGCATGTCGCGCCCTCCCTCGGCAACCAGTCTCAGCTCAGCCCCTTTGCTCACGGCGACCCGCTGCCCAGAGGCCAAGATAGGCCAGACCGATGAAGACAGGGAAGGACGCAACGCCGATCATCGGCTTGACGGCTTCACCTTCTTCCATGCCGACCATGAGGCCCAGGAAGCCGAAGGCGATGCCGACAGCCATGAACAGCACGCCGCGGCGCAGGTCCGCGCGGACGGGATCGGTAATCAGGGCGAGTTTCTCCATCGCCTCTCCGGTCAGGTCCTGGCCCTTGTNGACGGCATGGCGCACAGTTTCGTGCAGGGTCAGGCGCTTCTTGAAATTGTAGTGACTGACCAGCCAGACGATGCCGGCAATCGATCCGAAAAACGCGATAGGGACGATGATGTCTTCACTCATNAGAGGGNTCCTTCAAGCAAANTGTGGCGGCGGATTTCTGCGCCTTTGCT
The DNA here is from genome assembly GCF_002172815.1 of Hyphomonas sp. TMED31. NCBI lineage: Bacteria > Pseudomonadati > Pseudomonadota > Alphaproteobacteria > Hyphomonadales > Hyphomonadaceae > Hyphomonas > Hyphomonas sp. TMED31. The sequence continues at coordinate 9,317 of NZ_NHCK01000027.1, forward strand.
GAGTAGATGCNGGCNGGATCGNGTTTGGATGCAGGGGGCAGACATTTTTCTTTCTGCCGCCTCTGCTTGCCCCCGGCAGGCCCGGCGGCTAATCGCGGGGCAATGGTAAAGCTGAGATCCAAGAAGAATCGCAAACCGCATGTCGCGCCGGACCTGTCGACGCCGCAGGGGCGCGCCCGTGCCCGGCGTGAACTTGTCTGGGGCGATCATGGTTTCCTGCGCAAGATGTTCTCGAACCTGCACCAGATCTCNCCGGAGATGTGGCGTGCAAACCAGCCATCGCCGAAGAAGGTGGTNGAATATGCCGAAACGCTGGGCATTCGCACGATCCTGAATCTTCGCGGCACCAGCACCAAGGGCTATTACCTTCTGGAGAAGGAAGCCTGCGAAAANGCGGGAATCACGCTGGTCGATTTTCAGGTCTTNTCCCGCGACACGCCAACGAAGGAAGCCTTGTTCGCGGCGAAGGAATTGTTCGACACAATCGAGTATCCGGCACTGATGCATTGCAAATCCGGCGCAGATCGCGCGGGCCTGATGTCTGTTCTCTACAAATTGCTGCGTGAAAAAGTGCCTTATGAAGAGGCAATCGAGCAATTGTCGCTGAAATACCTGCATGTGAAACACGGCAAGACCGGCATGCTGGATGCCTTTTTCCAGACCTATGCCGACTATAATGCAGGCCGCGATCCGGCGGATTGGAAACCCTTCCTGGACTGGGTGGAAGAGGATTATGACCGGTTGCAGGTGAAGGAGGATTTCCTGCGCGAGTTCGGCAAGGGCGTTCAGGTCGACAAGATCCTGCGACGGGAATAGGCGCTTTCCTGTTGGTTAATTTCATGCTTGGCTGGGCATTGAAGTTTCCGGAGCTGCCAGAATGCGCGTCCTGACCCTGTCCTGCCTCTGCTTGGCGATGCTGGCTGCCTGCAGCCAGAAATCGGACCGCGAGCTGCTCACCGAAGCCTGTATTGCCGATGGCGAAGCGCCAGAAACCTGCGCCTGCATCAGTGGCGTCATGGAAGAGAAGCTGAGCCCGGACCTTTACCGTCGCACGGCTGCTGCCATTGGGCGCGAGCGCCGGGATGTGGGCGATTTCGTGGAATCACTGTCGATGAGCGAACAGCTCGAATTCGCTGGTACGCTTTCGGCCATGATCAGTTGTGAATTGTCAGGGCAGGAGGGGGAATGAACCCGGCCTGTCGCAAAACAGTTTCCCGCCAGTCATGGGATATTCGTTTGTCACGTGTAATCGGGTGACGCGCGGAAGCAATCCGCATAGAAATAGCTTGGAGTTAAGGAAGGGGATCTCATGAAGTTCTTTATCATCAACAGCTTCCGCACGATGGTTTACGTTGCCTACATCGCGATCATCGTCGCGGGCATCGCGCTGGGTCTGTATAATCGCGGGGAGTTCACCGGCGAACTGCTCGGCCTGACCGGCACGCTGGCGCAGGTGGCAGACTTTGCTGTCTTCACCGTTGGGGGATGGATCGCGGCCAGCCTTGTCTGCGGCCTGATCGTGACGCTGCTGGACATTCGGGACGACATCAACGACCGCCTGCCAGACGCCCGCCGTGACGACTGATCTGGGCAGATGAACTGTCAGGAATATTCAAGGGCCATCGAATCATTCGATGGCCTTTTTCAATTGGGAGGAACAAGAAAATGACATCACTCGAAGTGGCCGCCGTCTATGTGGCCGTGAACATGCTGCTGCTGATCTATCTCGCACTCCGCGTGGTATCCGTGCGCCAGTCCGCGCGGGTCTCCGTCGGGACCGGGGGAAACGAGACGCTGGAACTGCGCACGCGGGTCCACGGCAATGCGACCGAATACATTCCGGCCATGCTGGTTGGCCTCGTCGTGGCTGCGCTGATGGGACTGCCTGCCTGGGCCATTCACGTGGGCGGCGGATTGTTCACACTGGGCCGGGTGATGCACATGATCGGCATGGGCGGAAACATCCTTCCGCTGCGCGCAGGGGGCATCCTGCTCAGCTGGATTACCATGATCCTCGTTGCCGGGGCGCTGCTCTATCACGCCTTCGCCTGAACTGAGCAGTTGCGCGAAACCGGCGCAAAGTCCATCTAGCCGGAATGGCTGATTTTACGACACCGCCGGCCGATTTGCTCGCCGGACTACTGGACCATTGCCGCAAGGAAGGTGCAGACGCCGCAGACGCCCGTATAGGCGTGACTGAAGGCGTCAGCGTCTCCGTGCGGGATGGCGCACTGGAAAGCATTGAACGCGAAGAAGGCCGCTCGGTCGCGCTGCGCTGCCTGTATGGCAAGCGCCAGGCGCATGTTTCCGGCGCAGACCTGTCCCCGGAGGGGCTGAAGGCGCTGGCCGAGCGCTGCGTGGCCATGGCGAAGGCCGTGCCGGAAGACAAGTATTGCGGCCTGCCGGATGCAAGCGTTCTGGCCACTGGTGATCTCGATATGGATCTGACCGGCGAGCCGGAAATCCCTGCCGAGACGCTGGAGGCGGAAGCGCTGGCGGCAGAAGCGGCGGCGCTGGGTATTTCCGGCATCAAGACCGTGGCCGGGTGCGGCGCATCCTGGAACCGCTCGACCCGCTGGGTCGCGGCCAGCAATGGCTTCTCCGCCTTCAAGACCGGCACATCGACCAGTCTCGGCCTGGCGGCTGTGGCGGAACGCGATGGCCAGATGGAGCGGGACTATGACAGCTGGTCTGTTCGTTTCACCAAGGACCGCCCGACCGCTGCAGAGATCGGAATCACGGCGGGNGAGCGCACCATTTCCCGCCTCGGCTCACGCAAGCTGAAGACCCAGAAAGCGGCCGTCCTGTACGACCGCCGGGTGTCGGCGGGCTTGCTTGGCGCGTTCCTCAGCGCAATCTCCGGCCCGTCCGTGGCGCGGGGCGTCAGCTTCCTGAAGGACCGGATGGGCGAGCAGGTGTTTGCCGATGGTATCCACATCATCGACGATCCATTCCGCCCGATGGGCATGGGATCGCGCAGCCATGATGGTGAGGGCCTGCCGGTGCGGGAGACGCATCTGATCGACAATGGCCGCCTGACGACCTGGCTGCTGAACGGACCGTCTGCCCGCCAGCTGGGGCTGGAGCCGAATGGCTTCTCCGCGCTGGGCTTTGGCGACCCACCGGGCGTAACGACATCGAATTTGTACCTGAAGGCCGGCGACAAGACGCCGGGCGAACTGGTCAAGGCCGTCGGCAAGGGCCTGCTGGTCACTGACATGTTCGGCCCGTCGATCAACCCGAACACGGGCGATTATTCTGTCGGCGTGTCGGGTTTCTGGTTCGAGGATGGCGAGATTGCCTATCCGGTGTCGGAAGTGACGATTGCGGGCGATNTGCCCTCCATGTTTGCCCGCNTGATCCCGGCCTCTGACCTGGAATTCCGGGGCACACGGGATGCGCCAAGCATCATGATCGAGGATATGAGCCTTGCGGGCAGCTGACCGCACCCTGTTTGAAGACATGAAAATCCTGCGCGAACTGGCGCAGGAAGCTGGCAAGCTCGCCCAGTCCTTCATGCAGGGGGACAATCAGGCCGAGACCTGGCACAAGACGGGCGGCAGCCCGGTCACTGAAGCCGACATGGCGGTGAACCAGCTGTGCGCAGACCGGCTGACGCAGTTCCGCCCGGAGTATGGATGGCTGTCGGAAGAGACGCTCGACAATCCGGATGCTCGGCGCAGGGACCGTTGCTGGGTGGTCGACCCGATTGATGGTACGCGCGCCTATATTCGCGGCGACCCGTATTGGTGCATCGGCCTNGCGATTGTCGAGGAAGGCGAAGCGGTGGGCGGNGTGCTCTACGCGCCNGAGCTGGACGAGTTCTATGAGGCCCATCGCGGGCAGGGCGCGTTCCTGAACGGCGCGGCAATCCGGGTCAGCGAGTGCACCAGCGAAGAGGGCTGCCGCCTGATCGCCGCCGAGCAGATGCTGGAGCATCCCGGCTGGCCGGAGCCGTGGCCGCCNCTGACCATTGCCCGGCCCAAGCCGAACTCCACCCTGTTGCGTATGGCCTTCGTGGCGGCGGGAAAATGGGATGCCACGCTCGTCCTGGGCGAGAAGTCGGACTGGGACCTTGCCGCCGGGACTGTGCTCATCGAAGAGGCAGGTGGTGTCGCNACGACACATCGCGGTGAAAAACTCATATTCAACCGGGCAGTACCTGCACAACGTAGCGTCATTGCTTCTGGAAACGCCCTGCATCCTCTGTTAGTGCGCAGGTCAGAATTTGTGACTATACCTGACCCACAGGAAAGGGCGCCCAAACCCGCGCCTGCAGAGACTACGGAGCCAGTCAAAATGGGCGATACGAACGTTCAGACCAAACAGCTTCTTCACATCGTGTTCGGCGGCGAGCTGAAGGATGTGACCGAAGTGGAATTCGAAGACCTGTCCAAGGTCGACTTTGTCGGTGCTTTCCCGAACTACAAGGCCGCCTACGACGCGTGGAAGAATGCCGCGCAGCGCACGGTCGACAGTGCCGAGACCCGCTACTTNATCCTCCATGCCCACAAGCTGCTGGACCCGGAGACGGGGGATCATCATCACGTCTGAGGTGGTGACAGCTNAGGCCNCCAGACAGACGGGGAGCCTGAGGCGCCTGTTTGCAGCCTATTTCCGACCGCACCTCGGCTGGTTTGCGGTCGGNACGCTCATGGCCCTGCTGACNTCGCTCAGCGCCATGGGCTATTCGCTNGTGCTGAAAGATGCTNGGCGANCGGCTNCAGGCNANTTTCGGNGANGAGGCCGCAGGNGCCNNTNNCNGGCCCNGACTGGATCTGGTGGATNGGCGGNGCNATCGTGGCCCTGTCCTGNGCGCGGGCGCTNNCGCTCTACCTGATGACNNTGTTCAACAATACCGGNGTCCAGCGCGGGNTNGTNTCGGTGCANTCNAGCCAGTTCGANTCNCTNACCGATGGNGACTATGCNCGNGTGGCGGCGGATGCNTCNGGNGANTTNGTCTCGCGCTTCATCAATGATGTGAACGCGATCCGCGATGCNGCGCTGCGCTTTGCCAANAATTTCACNAANAGCACAATCACCGTGATCGGNATGTTCGGNGTGATGNTNGTNATCGACTGGCAGCTGACCCTGNTGNTGCTGGTNGCCTATCCNATNGCNTTCGGGCCNGTNATCGGNCTNGGCAACCGNATTCGCAAACGCTCCAANCAGGCNCAGAANCAGGTNGGGCAGGTGACATCGCTCNTGTCNGAAGGNTTNCANTCNGCNCGNGTGGTGAAGGCNTANGGCCTGGAACCCTACCAGAAATCCCGCGCACGTCAGGGCTTCAAGGAGCGGTCGAAACTGTTCCTGAAAGTGCTGACCGACCGGGCCGCCGTGGACCCGATCCTGGAAGTTGCGGGCGGCGCGGCGCTGGCGGGCATATTGGGCTTTGCCGCCTGGCGTATGTCCGAAGGGGCAATGACGCTGGGCGATCTGCTGGGCTTCATCGCAGCGCTGGGCATTGTCTCTCCGGAATTGCGAGCGCTCGGCACGCTGAACGCCGTGGCACAGGAAGGTGGGGCCGCCGCAGATCGCGTGTTCGAGATTGTCGATGCGACAACCCACATTGCCGACGCGCCGGACGCCGAGCGGCTGACCCGGGCAAGTGGCCAGATCGAGTTCGACGCCGTCACCTTTGCCTATCCGGACGGGACGCGCGCCCTGAACGGGCTGTCCTTCAAGGCCGCGCCGGGAGAGACTGTGGCGATTGTCGGCCCGTCGGGCGCGGGCAAGTCCACCGTCTTCAACCTGTTGATGCGCCTCTATGATGCCGAGACCGGCAGCGTGCGTGTCGATGGCCATGATGTGCGGCGTGTGATCGGGGATACGCTGCGCGCCAATATCGGCCTCGTGGCGCAGGATTCCGCGCTGTTCGACGATACGATCCAGAACAATATCGCGCTGGGCCGGCTGGGCGCGACCAATGCCGAGATCGAGGCAGCCGCCAAGGCGGCCAATGCGCATGAGTTCATCTCCGCCATGCCGGAGGGCTATCAGTCGCCAGCGGGCGAAATGGGCCGCAACCTCTCCGGTGGCCAGCGCCAGCGCGTGGCCCTCGCCAGGGCTATCCTGCGCGGCGCGCCGATCCTGTTGCTGGATGAAGCGACCTCGGCGCTGGACGCGGAGAGCGAGGCCAAGGTGCAGGCGGCGTTGGCAGAGTTCTCGCGCGGGCGCACCACGCTGATCATTGCGCATCGCCTGTCCACCGTCCGGGCGGCAGACCGCATCATCGTGATGGAAGACGGCCGCGCGGTCGAGGAGGGTACGCACGACACGCTGATGGCCTCCAGCGGCGCGTACAAGCGCCTCGTGGAACTGCAGCTGAGCTGATCCGATACCCCACCCGCACGTGCGACGCCTGTGAGGGCGCTTCGGTCGTGGGGCTGGGTTTTCAGGAGATTGGAAGCGCGGTCAGGTGTCCGGCAAGGGCAAGGGGCCCTGCGTGAAGACATGCGGGATGTACGCGATGCGGCGCGGAGAGGGCGCGGCAAGGGGCACGAGGTCCCGGCGTTCGCCGGGATGAGCGGGCTCGGGGCCGGTGAGGGCGGCCTGATAGGCTTTGGAGGGAGTGAAGCTGAACGGGTCAGGCGTC
>NZ_NHCK01000028.1:0-33956 GCF_002172815.1 Hyphomonas sp. TMED31
CGTCAGCTTCACATGGCCAGCACCGGATAGGGATTCCTCATAGTCCTGACGATCCAGTACCTTGTAGGGCCCGCGGCCGTGCACGCGATGACCTTCGGTCTCGTTGCCGCTGGCCACGCCATCGACCTCGAACGGCACAATCTTTCCATCCAGAACGCAGACAATCCGCTGCAGCGGGCGCACCCAGCGCAGCTCACCTGTCCCCCAGCGCATGCTCTTGGGCCAGTGGAAGCCGCGAATGATGGCGGGCACAGCCTCCGCAATGATGTCTGTCGCATCCCGGCCTGGCGTCTCGATCACGGCCACGTAGAAGTCGCCCTTTTTCGGGTCTGAGCGCACTTCAGCCTGGCTGATGTCACTGAGTCCCGCGCCGCGCAGGAAGCCCTCGACTGCCTTGTCTGGCGCGCCAACCTTGGGGCCCTTGCGTTCTTCCTTCACATCGGCAGAGCGTTCGGACAAATCATCCACAAACACGGTCAGGCGGCGCGGCCCAGACGCTGTTTCCAGCGACGCCCAGCTCAGCCCGGCCTCGCCAAGCGCCTTTTCCAGCGCCGCACCCAGGTCCTGCTCGGCCTTGGCCTGCATCCGTGCGGGAATTTCCTCTGAGAAGAGTTCGAGAATCAGGTCTGCCATGAAGGGGTCCAGCCAGTAACTACAAGCTTGCACGGCATACTAGCGCGGGCGTCAGGGTCAAGCGCCAGACGTGCAGATGGGCGGATCAGTCCGCACCGAAGGTCAACTCCCACAATTGCAGGCCGCCCCCTTTCATGGAGACGAGCAGCCGCTTTCCGTCTGGCGAGAACTCAACCCAGTTCGCGCCATACATGCTGAGATCCTGCACACCCGCAAGAAAGGCTCCCGTCTCCGCGTCCCAGATCTTTCCGGACAGATCCATCGCGCTGGTCGCAACGAATTCCCCATCGGTGCTGAAGGTTGCGTTCCACAGGGGCGCTTCGTGTCCCGTCAGTTCCAGCATATTGCCGTCATCATCCCAGACNCGCGCGCTCTTGTCGGCAGAGGCTACGAGAATNCGNTCACCATTCGCGCTGAACGTGGCATAGGTCGCGGGCAATTCGCCGGATTCGACCATGCGCACCTGCTGACCTGTTTCCGCATCCCATACGCGCACCGTGCCGTCATTCGACGCCGTAACGATCTGGCTGGCATCGGCATTGTATCTGGCGGAGCGAACCGCAGCCGAATGCCCTGACAGTCGCAAAATTTCCTCGCCTGATCGAGAATTCCACACCCGAACGGTCTTGTCGTAGGAGGCCGTGACCACCCGGTCCCCGAACGGACTGTATTCCGCATAGGCGACGACATNGTCATGCCCNTCCAGAACAAGCCGGGCTTCATCGCCCAGCGCGCTCCAGATGCGNGCCGTGCCGTCTTCAGACGCCGTGATGAGGCGCTCTTCATTTGGGCTGAACCGCACAGTCAGGACCGGCGCGGTATGGCCGTTCAGTTCGGTCGACTGGCCATAAAGGCTTGGCGTCATNCCGACGATCCAGAGACGCGCGGTGTGATCTGCTGAGGCACTCGCCACGAACCGACCGCTCGGGCTGTAGTCCACACCGTAGACTTCATCCGTGTGGCCGCTCAGGTCTCCGAACCAGGACACCGACTTCAACTGCAATCGCGTGCGGGCGCAGGGCGGATTGGCGAGATTTCGGCGCGCCACCTCGGCAAATTTCCCGTCAGGATACTTCTCAAGGTGCCGCGCATATTTGGTACAGGGATCAACCGCCGTGTAGCCGACGCTGGAAATCTCNACCCAGTCGACCGTTTCCTGATCNAGGGCGACATCGGTGCGNCATTCACCCGCGAAGCANTAATCCAGTGACACGTCCGAGTAGATGGCCGGGCGCTGCTCATNATTGATACTCGACGCNAGCACGGCAACTTCGCTGCGCGTCTCGTCGACGCTACGCAGAAGTGGAGTCTCCGGGTCGCCAAGGCGCGGCAACAGGCTGCGCGTGAAGACCGAATAGGGCGAGTCATCCTCCGGCCCCAGCCGGTCCAGCGCCTTCTGCCGGGCGCCCGCCGCATAGACAACGAGTGTGCCCGGCACGATCTCCAGCCGCGACAGGCCTCGCGTTACGCTGCGCGTACCCGTGTCGAAGGGATTGTCCCGGCAGGCATCGATGATGGCGAACAACAGGCCGGGCCTTCGCGCCTTGATCTCTGCCAGCACGTCATTCGACAAAGACACCGTCTGNCGGCGNAGCGCGAACTCTGATGATTCCAGCGGGGCATCCNTCAGGGCAAGGAAATTGTCAGCGCCGTNCGACCAGCCATGCCCGGAAAAGATAAAGGCAACTTCATCCCCCGGCTCTATGGATTGAAGGAAACCATCCAACGCCTCCAGAAACTCTATCGTACCCGGATCGATCAGGCGGGTGACCTCAAAGCCCAGCTGCCCCTCGAAAGCCTCGGAATATCCGGTCGCGTCGCCAGTTGTTTTCTGNAGGTCGGGCAGNTGCTCATAATCNCCNACGCCGATGATCAAGGCGCGTTTGGTCTTGGCATCAGCGCCGAGCGCGACGCCCAGAAACATCAGGCAAATCAATATCCCGCGAAACATGACGCGTCCTCCCACGGGAGAAACTCTACTCCCACGGGCCGCAATGGACAAATGCGCGGGTCTTCGCCCTTAGGCGCCGGCGCCTTCCTGCTCAGCCCATTGCGCTGCGGCGCCTCGGGCAAGGTCGCGAACACGGGCGATATAGGCCTGACGCTCCGTNGGGCTGATCGCGCCGCGCGCATCAATCAGGTTGAAGGTGTGACTCGCCTTCAGGGCATAGTCGTAGGCCGGCAGCGGCTTACCCGCTTCGCGCAGGGCATTTGACTGGTTCTCGCAATCTGCAAACCAGCGCTTCAGCATTTCAACATCCGAATGCTCGAAATTGAAGGCCGATTGCTGGCGCTCATTCTCGAGGAAGACATCGCCATACGTCAGCGGCACTTCGCTGTCCGGATCGTTGAATGGCAGATGATAAACATTGTCGACGCCGAACACATACATGGCGAGGCGTTCGAGACCATAGGTCAGCTCGCCGGACACCGGAAACACGTCGAGGCCGCCAACCTGCTGGAAATAGGTATACTGGCTGACTTCCATCCCGTCGCACCAGACTTCCCAACCGAGGCCCCAGGCCCCTACCGTCGGGTTCTCCCAATCATCCTCGACAAAGCGAATGTCGTGGACGGTCGGGTCAATGCCGATGGCGTACAGGCTTTCCAGATAAAGGTCCTGAAGGTTGGCCGGGTTCGGCTTCAGGATAACCTGGAACTGATAGTAATGGCCAAGCCGGTTCGGGTTCTCACCGTAGCGCGCATCCTTTGGGCGCCGGGAAGGCTGGACATAGGCGGCGCGCCACTCTTTCGGCCCAAGCGCCCGGAGAACCGTAGCGGGGTGCAACGTGCCTGCGCCGACTTCCATGTCATAGGGCTGCAGGATCGCGCAGCCTTTCTCGGCCCAGTAATTCTGGAGCGTCAGGATAAGATCCTGAAAGGATTTCGGTTTGGCATGTGCCTTTGGTGCAGTCATGGCAGAAGTCCGGATATCAATATCGTGCCGGGTTACAGCCGCGCGCGGAACGAGGCAAGCATGGGAATGCGATCAGAACGACCCACGGGATTCGTCGTGGTCATTGCTGACACCGCCGCGCCCGGTGACCAGACGATAAAAGCCGCCATGACCCAGCATCGCCACGAGCAGGCCGACTGTCAGGAAGCCAAAGAATAACAGGCCAAACATGACCATCTCCCTTTCTGCGCCCCCTCCTCATTTCGGAGCCTAACCCGCAAATGTGGCAATTCCCAGAGAAACCGGACTACCAGTCTATCGCATCGCCCTGACGGATAGCGGCGAGGCGAGCACTGGGCTGGCCATCCTCTGTGTGTGTNATCAATGGCGACAGCAAATGAACCTGCCCGCGTTTCAGCCCCTTACGTCCGCGCACGAGCACNCGNCGGGCTTCTTCATCGCGTTTCGAAGCGATCGGCAGAACCCGGATTTCACCCGTCAGTCGGTCCAGCACNGACAGGATTCTCGCCAGCTCTGCGGCCCGGTGAATAATCACGATCGGCGCCCTGGGCTTGGCAGCAAACGCCATCGCCTTGATCCAGCCGTCCAGGCTGAGGGATTCGAGGTAGGCCGCCGCCTTCTCCGCACCCGGCGCGGAAATTCGGCCCGGCTCGAAATACGGGGGGTTGGCAAACACCACGTCAAACTGGTTTTCCTTGTCACGCACCCATTCTGCGGCATTTCCGGTTTCGATGTTCACGCGATCCTGAAACCCGTTCGCGGTCACCGACTGGCTGGCGAGCGCCGTCATGCCGGCATCGATATCGACACCCGTTAGCTGCATGGACGACAATCGGTAGGCCGCCGTGAGCAGCGCCCCGCCACATCCGCACCCGATTTCGAGAGCTGACCCATTCAGTTTTTCCGGGAGGGCCGCTGCGAGCACGAGCGAATCCGTGCTGGCCCGAAACCCTTTCTCGGGTTGGAACAATTTTACCCGTCCCTGGTATAGCGTGTCTTCTGTGACCCCCGGCACTAGCCCGGTTCGACTTCTGCCAGGGCGGTTTGCGCCGCGGCCGCCAGATCATCCGCAACCATTACGCGNCGGGGAAATGCACCGATATTCCCTTCAACNGCCGATATATGCTGGTCCGCGATAAAATACTGAACACCAGCTTCCTGAAGCAGATGNTCAATNAAGCTCAGCTTGACGAGGTCATTGGTACGAAAGACTTCCTTCATTCAGTCACCGTCCCGCGCAGATTTATGTCCACCGACCGCGCATCATAGGCGTTTGGTCGATCGGGCTTTTCGCCCGTGCCCGTCAGGATTTCCAGGACTTCGGTGACGGCTGGGCCGCTCCCGCCTCCAAGGGGGAAGCCAATCCCGACGCCTACGCCGACACCGCTGCTGCGGCCATAGGAACCAGAAGACCCTCCTATGGACACGCTGGAACCGGTCCGTCGGCCATCTGCCGATTGCTCGGTGTAGCTGTTGACGATTTCGAACCAGTCAGCACCTTCCTGAAGCGTCAGCTCGGCCGCGCGCAGCAAAGCCCGATCACGGGCTCGAGAGGCATCGGAATCAGTATAGGAAACCTGATACCGACCGGTTTCGATCTGCTGGCTGGAATACCCCATCTTCCCAGTGCCCGAAGCGGGCCCATAGGACTGGGTTGACGTGCATGCGGCAAGCATCGCTGCCGCAACGATCATTACATACGGCTTCATGAGTCAGACCTTTCCCGGTTTTTTCCTGTTTGGCAAATAGATAGCTTATCCAACGACCTGATCTGGGTCTGGTTGCGCCACAACTTCTGATATAGATGCGTCCGGGTGACACGGCGCGCTTGATGCGAACGTCTCGTAAGACTATTTCCCATTCCGACAGAGAAATGACGGGAGCCCNTGAACAACGTGACCCTTTCGCCAAAACCAAGAGGCAAAGAGGCCATCGGTTCCATTGTGGATCGCATGCAATCATTGGTCGCCGACGATCTTGCCCAGGTCGAGCACCTACTTGCGACTCGCGCCGCCAGCCCGATCTCCGTGATTCCCGACCTGTCCGGCTATATCGTGTCGGCAGGCGGAAAGCGCCTGCGCCCTCTCATCACTCTCATTTCGGCCTACGCTGTCGGCAAACCGAATACGGCAACGCACGCGCTGGCCGCTGCGGTGGAGTTCATCCACACGGCCACCCTTCTCCATGATGACGTGGTGGATGAAAGCGATTTGCGCCGGGGCAAGCCTGCTGCAAAGGCCATCTGGGGCAACAAGGCATCGATTCTCGTGGGAGACTTCCTGTTTGCCCGCGCGTTCAACCTGCTTGTTGAAACCAACAGCCTGGAAATCCTGAATCGTCTCGCCACGGCCTCGACCATCATTGCCGAAGGTGAAGTACGCCAGCTGGCAGCGATGCAAGCCCGTGACCTGCCGACAGAAGACTATCTCGCAATCATCGAAGCAAAGACCGGCGCCCTGTTCGAAGCGGCTGCTGAGACCGGCGCAATGTCTGCGGGCAGTGACGAACACGCGCATGCGCTGGCGACATATGGCAAAAATCTGGGCCTCGCATTCCAGATCGTCGACGACGCGCTGGATTATGGCGGAACGACATCCGTTATTGGCAAGTCCGTCGGCGACGACTTCCGCGAGTGCAAGATCACCCTGCCCGTGATCATCGCGAAGCGTCGCGGTTCTGATGAAGACCGCCTGTTCTGGGACCGGGCCATGAATCCGGAAACCCAGCAGGACGCAGATCTGGCCCATGCAGTTCACNTGATCCGCGCCACGGGAGCAGCAGAAGCTACCATACAAGAAGCTGAAGCCTACGCCGCACTCGCAAAAGGCGCGCTGAGGTCTCTGGAAAGTTCACCATACCGTTCAGCGCTGGAAGACCTTGCAGATTTCTGCGTCAGCCGCGCCTACTGAACCGGTCGGGACCGTTCCAGCCACCAGAATGCCGAGCCGATGGCAGCGAGCGCAGCCAGCGCAACAAATTGCAACNTCGGAAAACCATCCGGCGACGCCTCTGCTNCACCGAAGAGCGTCACAACGCCCATCACANCGCAAATCAGCGACATGGCCCACCAGAATGCCGCTACGCTGATGTGGCCCCACCCCCGTGCGATCAGTCGCTGATAGGCATGATCGGTATGCGCCTGAAGCACATTGCGCCCCTTCAGACTGCGCCAGGCCAGCGTGAGAATAACATCAATGAGGAACGGCAAGGCCAACGTCACTCCAAGAAGAGCCGTGCGTACGCCGTCCATGCTGACGTCGAGATGGTACACGGCCATAAGACCAAACAGGCCCCCTGTGCCGAGTGATCCGCAGTCGCCGGCATAGAGAACCCCGCGCAAATTCCAGGCGAGGAATCCGAGCACTGCGCCAAAGAACGCAAATTGCGCGACGATAGCGAACTCGCCCAACGGGTCTGGAACACAATTGCCGAGACAGAGCATCAAAATCGCATAGAGTGGGAACAGCCCAACAGTCATGACTGCTGACGTGCCCAAAGCCAGTCCATTGGCACCGTCCATGAAATTCACGGCATTCGTAATCACGATCAGCCAGAGCACCACGCCGAGCCCGATCAGCCATGCCCACGGCTCGCCTGACAGGAAAAACGGCAGGGCCGCCGCGANGGCCCAAACGATCAGAAGAACCAGTTTCACCTTGGCAGACAGCCCAAGCCAATCATCAAGAAAACCGATTATCCAGGGGGCCAACACAAGCACGATCGCACCGCCAAGGGATGCCGGTGAAGCTCCGTTCAACAGGTCCACATCTGACGTGAGCATAAAGGCCGCGAAGGCCAAAATTAGAGCGCCAAGAATGCCGAGGCCACCGGTGCGTGGGACGGGCNCTTTTTGCTGTTTGCGGCCACCATCCGGCGCGTCGAGCAAAGGGAGTTTCCGAGCCACGCCGCAGAGGACAAATGAGATCAATGCGGCGCCAAGAGACAGGTAGGTGACCGTCACGCGGCATCCCCCAGTNCCGTCGCCCGAACCCACCAGTCGGGATACGTCGCAGCAATATCTTCCGCTGCAACGTCCGCGGCATCTCGCGTGTCGAACAGGGCAAAGCAGGTCGCGCCCGATCCGCTCATCCGCGCAAGGCGCGCCTGCGGAAGTTCCGACATGGCTGCCAGAACTTTTCCAATNACTGGAACAAGGTCGATTGCCACGGGCTCCAGATCATTTCGCTGGGATTCAAGCCAGTCGATCATCGTGGTCGCGGTTTCGAACCGGGGAATGCGGGCCAACTCGGAGAAACCAGCGCCTGCACCTGCTGCGTCAAAAGCTTTAAACACCGCACCNGTCGGGCAATCCACGCCGGGGTTCACCAGAACTGCCGGGAGGGTCGGNANNNCNTCCTGAACAAGAACGCGCTCGCCTTCGCCCTGCATCAGAGCNGNGCGTCNAGTCAAAGCCACCGGAACATCTCCCCCCAGCGGCACAGCCACCTGNTGAACAAGGTCGGCATCAAGCGACCAGAGGTCCCGCANCAATCGAAGNGTTGCCCCGGCATCCGCCGATCCGCCACCNATCCCGGCGGCCACGGGCAAGTGCTTGTCCAAGGTCAGGGCAGCNCCGCGCANTTTCCCGCTGGCTTCAAGCAGGGCATTCGCTGCGCGAAGCACCAGATTGCGCTCATCGATCTCAAGCCCTGCGGACCGAGGGCCCGTAACATTCAAGGTCAATTTGTCTGCGGTCTCCACGCTCACCCGATCTGCGGCTTCAGGACCGGCAAACATGACAAGCGAATCGAGAGGGTGGCGCCCGTTCGCCTGAACCTCACCGACATGCAGGAAAAGATTGACCTTGGCGGGGGCAAGCGTTGTTGGCATTCGATCTGTTGGCGTTCTATCGTGGTTGGAGGGGGAGAAGCATCGAGCCCTTGTCGGATTCTGCCTGCTTCACCACCGGCTCAAGCGGACCTGCAGTCAGTTTCGCTTCAATGACGTCCCGCTGCTCAGCGGCAGGATCAAGCGACAAGGTACGCCGCCACTGGAACTTTGCTTCCAGCTTGCGGCCCGCTTGCCAATAGGCGTCTCCGAGATGGTCGTTCAGCACTGGATCACCCGGCTCTAGCTCCACGGCCCGCTCCAGATGTTCGACAGCCAGGTCATAGTTGCCCAGCCGATAGTGAGCCCAGCCGAGACTGTCGATGATGTGACCGGAATTTGGTGCCTGCTCGGCAGCGCGCTGGATCATGTTCATGGCCTGATCAAGATTTTCGCCCCGATCCACATAGAGATAGCCAACATAGTTGAGCAAAGACGGATCGTCGGGCTGCAGGGCAAGTGCCTTCAGCAAATCCTGTTCGGCCTGATGCCACTTTCCCAGAGATTCACGAGACGCGCCGCGCGCAAAGAACAGTCGCCAGTCTTCTCGCCCCTGTCGTGCATCGTCGCTTATTGTGCGAGTGAGGAGACGATCTGCCGCCTCCTGTCGCCCGAGCGTGCGATAGAGATCAGCGATCTGGACCTTGAGGCCACGATCCGACGAATTCTCCAGGGCATCCTGAGCAACAGCAAGTGCGGATTGATCGCGCCCGCTATTGTGCAGGGCCCAGGCGATCTGGCCGCGAGACGTACCGTAAAAGGCTGAACTCTCCGGAATGCGCACGAGGACTGAAATGGCCTCTTCCCATCGTTCTGCATTTGCGAGCGACTGGGCCCAGAGTGATCGGGCCACATGGAGATCCGGGTCCAGTGCCAGCGCGAGAACGAAATAGACTGCCGAGACGTCATCATCAGTCTGGCTCATCAGCGCCGCCGCAGGCACGTAGATCGCCAGCGCAGCGCCCTCTTCCGGCTTCAGTCGGCGAACCTTGATCTTGTCTCCGCGCTCAATCGCTTCATGAAGACGCGCAATAGCGGCGTTGTGGCCAATTTCCCGGTCAAATTCAGAAAGCATCGCCAACGCTTCGGCGCGCTGTCCTCGATAGGCCAGAAGTTGCGCATGCGCTTCGACACCGACCGCCAGCCTCGACCCTGTTTCCCAAAGCGACTCAAACACGGCAAGCGCCTGATCATCATTGCCGGCTGACAATTCAATCAGGCCCATCATGTAGAGCGCAGCGCTATCCAGTCGCGGGTCTCCGCTCAAACCGTCTTCCAGGTAGCGAACCGCCGCGCCGGTTCCTTCCGATTCCACCACGCGCCAGGCAGAAAGACCGCGCGCGATCATACGATTGAACGGGCCAAACCGGCTCTGCTCCAGCATGGTTTGCGCATCGGCATCCCTGCCTCGTCGCAAGGCATCAACCGCCAGAGTAAGCCGTACCAGAGCTGCGTCACTGCCAAGCAGATTGGCCCGCTGGGCGACACGCACGCCTTCCGGATATTCACCGGAAAGAAGTGACGCGAACAAGGCCCGGTCCGCGATACCGGATTTCTCCGGCGCAGTATCAATCGCGGATGCATAACGCTCCGCCGCCATCTGGGGATCGTTCGTCATCGCCGCAAAGCGAGCAATCAGGAAATCGCTATAGGCTTTTGCTTCGTCGGGCCGGGCATCCTTGATCAAAGACGAGTCGAAAGGCGAATGGCCACCCATGCTCGCGCAAGCCGTCGAAACCGCCAGAACTGTAGATGCCGCAAGGAAACGAAACAAATTCATCCTGCAAGCTTCTCAGCTACAACGCCACGCCGCAAGGAGATTCACCCGTTGGCCTCTTGCCCGGCCATCAGAATGTCCTGCTTGTCAAAGAAACGGTCGATGCCGCGTTTCACAGCGCTCATGGCCTTGCGAATGCCCTGTTCGGATTGAAGGCGCTTGGCATCTTCCCTGTTCGTCAGGAAGCCCATCTCCAACAGAACTGCTGGCACATCAGGGGCGAGCAGTACGTAAAAGCCAGCCTCGCGGTGGGTATTCCGCAGGACTGGTCCTGATTTCTCCAGTTCCGGCAATAGCATCTCCGCGAATTCGGAAGAGCGCGTCTTGGTCTCGCGCTTGACCAGGTCTTCGAGGATGCTGCTCACGCGTTGGGGCGCGCCGTCTTCCAGAGGAATTCGCCAATTGTTGCGATTGGCTTCCTTGTCGATCCGGCGTTCGCCGCTGGCGCTGATCGTGTAGACAGATGCGCCTGACACCGTCCGGCTGCCCGCTGCATCCGCATGCAGCGAAATGAACAGGTTCGCGCCCCAGTCGCGCGCCATGCTGACCCGCACTTCATGATCCACATAGACATCCGTGTCTCGGGTCAGGCGCACCGTGTAGCGCGGGTCGGACTCGAGAATTTTCTTGAGCGTGAGGGCGGCGCGGAGCGTGATGTCCTTTTCCCTGCCACCGGTTATCGCCATCGCGCCGGGGTCCTTGCCCCCATGCCCGGCATCAATGACCACCGTATAGGTCTTCTCGGAGACGCGGCGGGATGCTGGCAATGGAGCATCGGGACGCAATGCCGCGAGTTCAGCGGCCAGTTCGCTCTTGCGCCGGTTGTCCTGATAGGATGCGAGCTTGCGCATATCGCGTTTGGCCACGCTGCTGAAGCGGGCATCCGAAACGGCCTGAAGGTCGATAATGATTCGATGTGAAGGCTCATTCCCGGCCGGAGGCAGTGCCAGGACGCGCGCAACCATCAATGGGCGATCAAGGGCGAAACTAAGTGTGCCTTCGGAAAGCGCCCAGGTCGCGACACCGCCGCGACCATCCCCGGCAGCAGGTGTTACATCCCCCTGAATCGGAACGATCAGGCTGCGCGCTTCACCTGATTGTGCGAGGAATGCACGTCCTTCCTGCTCACTATCGGCCCAAACGGTGATTCGCGTTGGCTCGCCATTGCCGACGACTTGCACGCGGCTGATATCGGCCGAAGCGGCAAATCCCCCACCCGCAAAGGCGATCACAAGGAAAACAAGGCGTAAAAGCGTCATCAGGAATCCACATTGTCCGGATTGAAGGCACTTCCTATCAGACCGTTTATTAACCCAGCATTGACCATAGGATACGTATTACACAGCCTCAGCGTCCTTTTTGGTCTTTTCTTGAGAGTCAAAATTGGGCAGTATCAGACGGTAGTAGCCAATCAGGCCTACCAAGCAAGTTTCCCAACGTCGCGACAGCGATCCCGGCTTCACCGAAAAGGCAAGCGGGCGCCGCGCTCCGGAAAGCAGAGAATATGTACGCGGGTGCAGTAGTCAAAACCGGTTTTCCTGTACTGCCCAAGGGGCAGTCGGGCCGGTGTGACCGCATCCTCCCCTTAAATTTCCAGTCCGGCCCTGCGGCTGGCTCAAGGCGCCATGTCGCGTCCAGAGCTGCTGCGCCGGCTCACAAGGTTCCTTTACATGAGCAAACTCATGCTAATCGACGCCGCGCATACGGAAGAGACCCGTGTCGCGATCGTCAACAATGGTCAGGTGGACGACTTTGACTTTGAAACCACCGGCAATGAACAACTTCGAGGAAATATCTATCTAGCAAAAGTCACGCGTGTAGAGCCGTCTCTACAGGCCGCTTTTGTTGAATATGGTGGCAATCGCCACGGCTTTCTCGCCTTCAGCGAGATCCACCCCGACTATTACCAATTGCCAGCGGAAGATCGCGAGGCCCTTCTGAAAGAGGCCGCGGAAGAAGCTGCGGCGCAAATCGACGACGAAGACGATGATGACGATGGCGACGCAACAGACGCCGACGATTCAGACTTCGACGAATCGGAAAACGACGCCGACGACGAGTCTGACGACTCGGATAACTCTGAAGACGAGAATGGCGAGGCGAAAGCCGAAGCTGCGCCGCGCCGCAAGAAGGCCAGCCGCGCGTCCATTTCCAAGCGCTACAAGATCCAGGAAGTCATTCGCCGTCGTCAGGTGATGCTGGTTCAGGTCGTCAAGGAAGAACGCGGCAACAAGGGCGCGGCGCTCACGACTTACCTGTCCCTCGCCGGACGCTATTCCGTTCTGATGCCAAACACACCGCGCGGAGGCGGTATTTCCCGCAAGATCGTGAATGGCGCAGACCGCAAGCGCCTGAAATCCATCGTATCCGAGCTGGACGTGCCGGAAGGCATGGGCCTGATCGTCCGCACGGCTGGCGCCAAGCGCACCAAGGGCGAGATCAAGCGTGACTACGAATACCTCTCGAAACTCTGGGAAACCATTGTTGAGAAGACGCTGACCTCTGAAGCCCCGATGCTGATCAACGCCGAAGGCGGACTGGTCCACCGAGCCATGCGGGACATGTTCGACAAGGAGATCGAGGAAGTTCTGGTTCAGGGCGAAGACGCCTATCGCGAAGCGAAAGATCTCGCCAAGCTGATCATGCCGAGCCAGTCTAAGAAGGTTCAGCAATGGAAGGAAGAAGATCCGCTCTTCGTGGCCGAAGCCGTCGAGCAGCAGCTTGATTCCATCTACTCCCCGACCGTACAGCTGAAATCCGGCGGATATCTCGTCATCAACCAGACCGAAGCACTGGTGGCGATTGACGTGAACTCCGGCAAGGCCACACGCGAACGCAACATCGAACAGACAGCCCTGCGCACCAATCTGGAAGCCGCAGAGGAAGCCTGCCGTCAGATGCGCCTGCGCGATCTGGCTGGTCTCGTCGTGATCGACTTCATCGACATGGACGAGAACAAGAACAATCGCGCCGTCGAGAAAAAGCTGAAAGAACACCTGAAGGTAGACCGCGCCCGCGTACAGCATGGCCGGATCTCGCAATTCGGCCTGATGGAAATTTCCCGTCAGCGGCGTCGTCAGGGTGTGCTGCAGGCAACCTCCGATCCGTGTGAGGCGTGTAACGGCACAGGCCGTCGCCGCTCCATTCCGTCAGCGGCATTGCAGCTGATCCGGGCCATCGAAGCGCGCGCGTCGATGGGCGGCCTCAAGGCAATCTCCGTGAAGGCGCCAACCGATGTGGCGCTCTACCTGCTCAACAACAAGCGGGAAGCCCTGATCGAGGTGGAGCAGATGGCCGGCTTTGCCGTCTCCATCCATTCCTCCGAAGACATGCTGCCCGGCGATTTCGTCATTGATGCGGAGCGCGACCCGAACGGCAAGCCCAAGAAACGCAAGCCCCCTCGCTCCCTCGCCAAGCCGACCAAACAGGTCGTCACGGAGGAGGATGAGGACGAAGCCGACGAAGAGACGGTCGAGGCCTCCTCCGATCAGGAAGAAGAATCCGGTGGCAGCCGTCGCAAGCGACGCAGACGCCGTGGTGGTCGTGGCCGCAAACAGGATGCCGCCGAGTCCCACGATACGGAATCAAATACCGATGAGGACGACGCCAGCGACGAGGATGACGAGACATCCGACGCCTCGGCGGAGTCAGGGGACGGAGACACAGAGGATGGCGCGCCTCGCAAGCGCCGCCGCCGGGGCCGTCGCGGAGGTCGCCGGCGGCGCCGGTCTTCCGACAACCGCACCGAGGCAGCCGATGGAGCGCCAACAGATGGCGGCGCCTATCTGGACGGCCTCGCTGCGAGTGCTGCGGAAATGCTGGACGATNTTCCGCCCAGCGAAGCGAAAGTAGAGGCCGAGCCAACGCCCGCACCGGCGGAGGCCGAACAAGCGGAAGCCACCTCGGACACACCGAGTGACTCCTCCAGTGAAGCCGCAAACGAAACCTCAGGCGAAGCACCTGCTGACCAGGACGAAAAGCCCGCCAAGCCCAAGCGTCGTCGCTCCCGGTCCCGGAAGAAAGACGTTGCTGAAAGCACTGACGACGCAGCGCCCGAAGCAAGCTCTGATGAACCTGAACAGGCGGAACCTGCTGCCAGGGAAGACGCGGCGGAGCCAGTTGCTGAGGTGGTTGAACCGTCCGTAGAGGCCCCTGCTCCGGAGCCGGAAGCTGAACCTGTCATGGCAGAGCAGCCTGCCGCCACATCTGAGCCGGAGCCTGCACCGGAACCCGCCAAGAAGGCCGAACCCAAACGCACCGGCTGGTGGTCCCGCGCCAAACGCTAGGACAATCAGAGAGCTGAACAAAAAAGGCCGGAGCAGTAATGCTCCGGCCTCATAGTTTGGCGATACAGCTCTTTAGCTGAGTTACTCAGCCACCAGTGAGCCGAAATTTGGATCCGCAACGGCCTTACCAATGAGATCCTGAACTGCTGGCGTAAAGGCGTCGATTACGTTTTGGCATGCCTTCAATGCTGAATAACTCGTCTTGAAGCTGTAATCAGTTGAAACTTCGTACCCCTGAGGAAATGCATCTGAAGAAAGCTGAAGAGCGATTTTCCAAGAACCGGTTCCGAATGAGTTGAACTCCAAGTTCGTAACCTTACCATTGATTACGGATCCGTCTTTCTGATCGTAGACACCAGCCGCAAAAAGCTCGTCACGCATGGCCCCTTCGATGAATGAAACGGGCGTTTTGCCAGGCGCCACTTCTAGGGCCCCTAGCGCACGACACGTCATATCACTCTCCACGCCAGCCGCAGTCGTGAATGCACTAAGCTGCACTTTCTCTCCCCCATCAGTGAGAGCAGACTGAAAAGCCATGATATTGTCTGTAGATGGTGTGTACGGACGGCTCGAAGTGGTCTCACACGCAGCCAACGAAACAACGGCCACCGCGACCGCAACGTATTTTAGCATATATTTCCCCTGTATTCCCGCAACCAAAATTGATCGCGGGGACAAATCATTCCCGCTTTGGTTGCGGCAATCAATAGAAAAAAGGGTCAATAGTGTAATAAACACTATTGACCCTAATATTTTTTGGTTCAATTCCTTGTGGAATTCTTACGCAGCTGCTTTCTCTGCTTTTCCGGCTGGCGGGAAGCGATCGTAGAAACCTTCTCCCTTCTCGGCCATGTCGCGTAGCAGCGCTGGTGGCTCGAAGCGTTCGCCATACTTGGCCGCCAGACGATCAGCCTCGGCAACGAACTCCTTGATGCCCCAGACGAGGTCGACATAGGAGCAGCAACCGCCCGTATATGGCGCGAAGCCCCAGGCAAGGATCGAGCCAATGTCCGCATCCCGCGCATCTGTGATGACGCCTTCCTCAAAGCAGCGGGCCACTTCGATGGCCTGGCGCACGAGGAAACGGTTTTTCAGATGCTGCTTCAGGTCCGGCGGGCATTCGTCCACCTTCACTTCCAGACGGCTGTTCAGGTCGGGCCAGAGNCGTTCCGGCTTNCCCTTTTCATTNTAGTCGTANAAGCCTTTGCCCGCCTTGCGGCCGACGCGCTCCTGATCCTCGACCAGCCAAGCCAGGAATTGCGTACGGTCATCGGACTGCAGATCAATACCGGCCGCTTCAGCCGTGGCNCGCGTAACCTTCAGCGCNGTNTCGAGNCCNACNGAGTCAGACACTTCCAGCGGTCCCATCGGCATGCCGGACTGACGGCCGACATTCTCGATGATGGCCGGCTTGATGCCTTCGGCCAGCATTTCCATGCCTTCCCGCGTATACGTGCCGAAGCAGCGGGATGTGTAGAAGCCGCGGCTGTCATTGACGGCGATCGGCGTCTTGCGAATGGCAAGGACATAGTCAACTGCCTTGGCAAGCGTCGCTTCGCTCGTCTTCTCACCACTGATGATCTCAACGAGCCCCATCCGCTCGACTGGCGAGAAGAAGTGAATGCCGATGAAGTTTTCCGGGCGCTGTGAGGCTTCCGCAAGACCNGTGATCGGCAGCGTAGACGTGTTGGAGCCGAACACGGCATCCGCGTCCAGTACGTCTTCCGCCATCTTGGTGATCTTGGCCTTCAGTTCGACATTCTCGAACACGGCCTCAATGACCAGATCAGCCCCTTTGACGTCATCATAATTGTCCGTCGTCGTAATCAGGTCGAGCAGGGCATCCCCCTTTTCCTTCGACGATTTGCCGCGAGACACAGCTTTCTCGACGAGGCGACGGGAATAGTCCTTACCCTTTTCGGCATTCTCCTTGGACACGTCCACGAGAACAGTCGGGATGCCAGCTTTTGCCTGAACATAGGCGATGCCTGCCCCCATCAGACCGGCNCCGATGACAGCGATCTTCTTGAACTCTGTCTTCGGATACCCTGCCGGGCGGTTGCCGCCCTTGGACAGTTCCTGCATCGAGAGGAACAGCGAACGGATCATGGCTTTCGCTTCCGGGCGCTGCTGCGTGTTGATGAAGTAACGCGTTTCGATGCGAAGGCCTGCATCAATCGGCACCTGGATACCCTCATAGATGCAGGACAGGATGTTCTTCTGTGCCGGATAGTTGCCATAGGTCTTGGACATCAGCATTGCGTTCGACNTGGTCGCAACCTGGCCAGCCCCCGGATGACGGTGGACGACACCGCCTGGAACCTTGAAGCCTTTTTCGTCCCAAGGCGCTTTGGCGTTCGGATTAGCCTTGACCCAGGCTTTCGCCTTGTCGACGGTTTCAGCAGACGGAGCAAGTTCCTGCACCACACCCATGGCGAGCGCTTTTTCTGCATTGAAGCTTTCGCCCTGCAGGATCAGCGGTAGCGCCGCCTGGACGCCAACGAGACGCGGCAGACGCTGCGTGCCGCCAGCGCCGGGCAGAAGACCGATCTTGGCTTCCGGCAGACCGAATTGGAGTTTCGGATTGTCATTGGCCGCAACGCGGTAATGGCAGGCAAGCGCCACTTCGAGACCGCCGCCAAGGGCGAGGCCATTCAGCGCGACAGCCACCGGCTTGCCACAGGTCTCCAGCTCGCGGAGCGTCTTGTTGAGGGAGAAGCCGCGTTCGAACTGCGCCTTCTTCAGCTCCGCTTCAGACATGTCCGAGGCACTTTTGCCGCCGCCAGCATTTTCATTCATTTCGCCAAGGTCTGCCCCGGCGCAGAAGCCGCTTGGCTTGCCCGAGGACAAGACGAGCCCCTTGATAGAATCGTTTGTGGCAACCTCTTTGGAGATCGCGATGATGTCGGCGACTGCTTTTGCCGTCAGCGTATTCATGCTGCGGCCTGGCACGTCGAATGTTGCGTGCGCAATACCGTCGCTGTCGACGTCCCAACCGAATGTTTCGAGTTTCATATCGTATATTCCGTTCGTCTGTATCTTGATTAAACGCGCTCGATGATCGTGGCGGTGCCCATGCCGGCGCCGACGCACAGCGTGACGAGAGCAGTTTCCTTGCCGGAACGTTCCAGCTCGTCCACCATCGTGCCAAGGATCATGCCGCCGGTCGCGCCGAGCGGGTGACCCATTGCGATCGCGCCGCCATTCACGTTCATTTTCTCATGCGGGATGTTCAGGTTCTGCATCATCAGCAAGACGACCGATGCGAAAGCTTCGTTCAGCTCGTAGAGGTCAATGTCACCGGCCTCCATACCTGCCTTCTTCAGAACCTTCTGGGTCACATAGGTCGGTCCGGTCAGCATGATGCCAGGCTCGGAACCGATAGAGGCCATCGCGCGAACGCGGGCACGCGGCTTGAGGCCGAGGGCTTCGCCCATTTCCTTAGAGCCAAACAGCACAGCCGATGCACCATCCACAATACCGGATGAGTTACCGGCGTGGTGAACGTGATTGATGGCTTCCAGCTCCGGGTAACGCTGCTTGATGACTTCATCAAAACCCATGGCGCCCATGCCAGCAAAAGACGGGTTCAGCGCTGCCAGAGACTGCATGTCTGCGTCAGGACGCATATGTTCGTCGTGATCGAGCTGGATGCCGCCCATCTGGTCTTTCACCGGAACGATGGACTTGGCAAAGCGCCCCTCTTTCCAGGCGTTAGCTGCGCGCTTCTGGCTTTCAACAGCGAAAGCGTCCACGTCATCGCGCGAAAAACCATACTTTGTGGCGATCGTGTCAGCGCCGATGCCCTGCGGGGCAAAGTAGGTCTTCAGGGCAACTTGAGGGTCAGAAGACCATGCCCCGCCGGATGCGCCCATTGGCACGCGGCTCATGCTTTCGACCCCGCCGCCGATGGCCATGTCAGCCTCGCCGGTCATGACCTTCGCAGCGGCCATGTTGCAGGCTTCAAGNCCGGAGGCGCAGAACCGGTCAACCTGCACACCGGCTGTCGTCTCGGCATACTCGGCGTTCAGTACGGCAACGCGCGCGATGTCTGCGCCCTGCTCTCCCACCGGGCTGACGCACCCGAGCACGACNTCATCAACTTTGGAGGTGTCAAGCTCATTCCGGTCACGGATGGCCTGAAGAACTTGCGTNGCGAGGCTGAGCGAGGTGATCTCGTGCAGCGATCCGCTTTTCTTGCCTTTGCCGCGGGGCGTACGCACCGCATCGTAGATATAGGCTTCAGTCATTGGAGTAGCTCCCTTTTAAACGAATATTCAAGTGGCCGGCTTCAAAACCGGATTGAGGGTTAGACTCGCGGTGGAGCGGGCTGCTTCCTTGCCGCGGGAATCGTAGAGTTCAGCTTCGGCGAATACCATGGCCCTGCCGACATTGCGCAGGCGCGCCGAAACTTCGATCACGCCCTTGCGAACAGGGCGTAGAAAATGCGTATGCAGATCGACCGTCGAAGGCAGTTTGGTCTTGCCCGCCTTCATCCCGGCGAGCATNCCGATTGTATCATCCATCATGGCTACGAGATAGCCACCCTGAATGACGCCGGCCGGGTTACAGAATTCGGGCCGCCCTTCAAACCGCACTCGTGTCGTCAATGCCGTCATGTCAAGCGCCAGAAGTTCGAAGCCAAGCGAAGTTGATGACGGGCTGGGCGTCGGGAATACGTCACGGATGAGATGGCTGTCAGGCATGATCACCCTTCTTGCGCCCAAGTATTTCGCGCAGTTTAGCCTCGGGATCTTTCTCTTGAGAGACCATCTCAATTTCAGCGTCGGTCAGCCCGGCAGCCCGGAGCTTCTTCACCGACGACGCATAAACGCGATGCGAAGCGAACATCACCAGACCGAACACAAATGCCAACGCCGCAAGGCTCAGATGAAGGGGCAATCCCANAATTCTGGATTCCGAGTACGGTTGAAACATGGACAGGCCAAGGTTCACGGCNATCACCGCGACCGTAATGCCCAGCCATGCCAATCCGTTCTTCATCACCCTTCCCGTCTACACCTTGCCTGATCGATCCATTACAATGTTCGGGCGATCAGCATTTTCATGACTTCATTGGCACCACCATAGATGCGCTGGACGCGTGCGTCCGCATACATCTGCGCGATTGGGTACTCATCCATGTAACCAAAGCCGCCATGAAGCTGCAGGCACTCGTCGATGATCTTGCACTGCAAATCCGAGATCCAGTATTTGGACATGGACGCCGTGGATGCATCCAGCTCCTCTTTCAGAAGGCGCTCNGTACAGTGATCTGCAAACACTTTGGCGACCGTTGCCTCGGTTTTGCACTCGGCCAGTTTGAACTGCGTGTTCTGGAAGTCAAAAATGGTCTGACCNAAGGCCTTGCGTCCTTTGACATATTCCACTGTCTCGTGAATGGCCCGCTCAATCATGCCAACGCCCTGAAGGCCAATGATATGGCGCTCCTGAGGCAGTTTCTGCATCAACTGAATGAAGCCCTTACCTTCGACCTCACCCAACAGGGCGGACGCGGGCACACGGACATCATCGAAGAAAAGTTCAGACGTATCCGCCGCGTGCTGGCCGACCTTTTCAAGATTGCGTCCGCGACGAAAGCCCTCAACCTTGTCGGTCTCGACAGCGATGATCGAGATCCCCTTGGCGCCCTGCGTCGGATCTGTCTTTACGCAGAGAAGAATCAAATTCGCGGTCTGACCGTTAGAGATGAACGTCTTGGAGCCGTTGATTACGTACTCGTCTCCATCGCGTTTTGCCGTCGTCTTCATGCCTTGCAGGTCCGAGCCAGCGCCCGGCTCGGTCATTGCAATTGCAGTGACCAATTCGCCCGAGCATATACCGGGCAGCCAGCGACGCTTCTGCTCCTCTGTCCCGTAAGACACGATGTAAGGCGCGATGATGGCGTTGTGCAACGTGATGCCGAACCCGTCGACGCCTTTCCACTGCTGTTGTTCAATGATGATGGCCTCATGGCGGAAGTCACCGCCCGCGCCGCCATACTCTTCAGGAATGGACGCGCCCAACAGGCCCATCTCACCAGCCTTCTTCCAGATTTCCAGCGGAACAATGCCATCCTTGCGCCACTGCGGAACGTGCGGCACACATTCTTTCTCNAAGAANTGCCCGACGGCATCGGAGAAAATCTCGATCTCTTCGTCCTGGCGCCANGCAGCCTTTGGGACATCTAGGGGGCTGGCTTGCATTTTTTGTGTTCCTCCACTTCGCACGGCGATCGGTTGCCGCTTACGTTCACGTAAACATGTAGCGACGGAACCGCCGGATTCCCAGCCCTATCCCAACGTCAAAACGGCGGGATTTCCATGAANTATTTGTGTGATNGCGCGCAAACCTGACTCAGCANGCCNGCGCGCCATCAAAATTCCGATCCGNGCCTAGAACGCCTCAGCCGGCAGAGCCATCATCGTTTTCGCGCCGGTCTTCACCTTTGCGAGATGCGCTGCGCCATCCGGCACCATACGATCCAGGAAGTAATGGCCAGTTGCCAGCTTCTCCTCATAATAAGGATCGGCTTCAGCCTTCTTGTCCGATGCGACTTTCGCCATTTTTGCCCACATCAGTGCCAGCCCTGTCAGGCCGAAGAGATGCAGGTAATCATGGCTCGACGCGCCGGCATTGTTGAAATCGGTCATGCCGTTCTGCATCAGCCAGGTTGTCGCTTCCTGGAGCTGTCCCTTCAGGGTCGAAAGGCCCTCCGCGAATGGNGCAAGATCTGCGTCACCCTCAATCGCGCTGACAAATTCATCGACTTCGGCAAAGAAGCTGAACACNGCACGACCGCCATTGGCGGCAAGCTTGCGACCGACNAGGTCCAGCGCCTGCACGCCATTGGTGCCCTCNTAGATCAGTGTAATGCGACAATCGCGGACNTATTGCTCAAGGCCCCATTCCTGAGTGAAGCCTGATCCACCATGCAGCTGCAGCGCCTGATTGGCTTTCTCGAACCCCATATGGGTGAGGTAGGCTTTGATAACGGGTGTCAGNAGAGCCATNTAGTCGCCAGCCTTTTCGCGAACCTTTTCATCCGGCGANTTGTGCTGCAGGTCGCCCTGGAATGCGGTCCAGTAGGTCANCGCCCGTGCACCCTCGATGAAGGCCTTCTGNTCCATAAGCATNCGGCGCACATCCGGGTGCACGATGATCGGATCAGCTGGCTGCTCTGGCGCCTTCGNCCCGGTCAAGGAACGGCCTTGCAGTCGGTCTTTCGCGAAGTCGACGGCGTTCTGATAAGCGACGGAAGCCTGCGCGAGCCCCTGCAGGCCAACACCAAGGCGCGCCTCATTCATCATGACGAACATGGTGCGCATGCCCTTGTGTTCTTCGCCGACCAGCCAGCCGGTGGCGCCGTCATAATTCATGACGCAGGTCGCATTGCCGTGAATGCCCATCTTCTCTTCAAGGCCACCACAGGAACACGCATTGCGCTCACCCAGTGAACCGTCCTCGTTGACGAGGAATTTCGGNACGACAAAAAGCGACACACCCTTGATGCCCTCCGGCGCGCCTTCGATACGCGCAAGCACGAGGTGAATGATATTCTCGGTGAGATCCTGCTCGCCGCCGGAAATCCAGATCTTCTGGCCGGAAATCTTGTAGGTGCCGTCGCCCTGCGGCACNGCCTTGGTCTTCATCAGGCCGAGGTCCGTTCCGCAATGCGGCTCGGTCAAATTCATCGTACCGGCCCATTCGGCAGAGGCCATTTTCGGGCCGTACTTCGCTTTCAGCTCTTCAGATCCACCCGCCATCAGCGCCTGGAATGCGCCGTGCGTCAGGCCCGGATACATGCCGAACGCCATATTCGCGGACGAGACCATTTCCGTCCACGCAATATTGACGACATGCGGCAGGCCCTGACCGCCCATTTCAGGCTGCGCCGACAGAAGCGGCCAGCCATTCTCAACCAGCTGCTTATAGGCCTCTGGAAAGCCATCTGGCGTTTTCACACTGGCATCGTCACTGCGAACACAGCCCTGTTTGTCGCCAATTGTATTGAGTGGGAACAGGACTTCCTTGGCGAACTTGCCCCCCTCATCCAGGATCGCATTCACAAGGTCAGGCGTAGCCTCCTCGAAGCCGGGAAGGTTTGAATAGTTCTGAATCTCCAGCAGTTCCTGCAGGATGAATTGCATGTCGCGAATTGGCGCGTCGTAACGGGGCATTGTGTGCTTCCTGTAAATCCGGCGCTCGACTGGATTGCTCCCGTGCAGCGCCTGTCTAAATGATTTAACCCCACCGCGGCATCTGCTGGGTGGGGCGAGAATTGGGTTGGCTCAGATCAAACTTCGTCGAGCTGTCGGCGGGCAATCTCGTCATATGCCGCCAATTGTCGCTTATTTTCGTCAGACGGCCCGGTATTGGCGATCTGCGTTTCCAGCCAGGCAATACCCTTTCGCAGCTCGGTCAGCGCGGTATCGATATCGCCGCGCTGAATTTCCAGTTCCTTGACCTGCTTGCGGAACTTGTCGAGCGACATCCGCATCTGGGCCCGTTGCCCATCGTCCAGAACGTAGAGATCGAGAATTTCACGGATATCCGCGAGTGGCAGGCCGAGACGTTTCAGCCTGACAATGATAGTCAGCCGCGCGCGGTCCCGGTTGGAATAGACACGCGTCATCCCATCCCGCGCGGGATGGAGCATGTCNTTGTCCTCATAAAACCGGAGCGCCCGTGGCGTTACGCCGAACTCGCGAGCAAGCTCGGAAATTGTGTAGGTGCGGGAGTCCGCAGCGGAAATTTTGGAGAGCTTGTTGTTCATCATGACGCAAATCTAGATCACGGCTTACGCGAACGTCAACGTAAACTTTTATTTTCGTATCCCGTCACTCCCGCGTCTTGGCNCAAGGTTACCAAATTTACGGGTTTTCTTTACCTTTAACCTCACCTTAATCCGGCGCCTGCCATCAAAGTTCGTGAAGATGGATAAATTTGCCCGGATTCTCAGTATCCGCGGGCAATCTGAGCGTGCTTAGGAGAGCAGTGATGAGCCAGACGGGGCCCTGGAGCGTCAAAGGAATTGACCAACGCGCGCGAGATGCCGCGCGAGAAGCTGCACATGCAGAGGGGATAACGCTCGGGGAATACCTGAACCGTCTCCTCATGTCGGTCGAATCGTCCAAGCCAAACGAAGTTGCCGCCCCCTTCGAACATCGCCGCCCTGCCCCGAACGCCGCCAATGATACGATCGACAAGCTGACGCGCCGCATCGAAGCGACTGAAGCCCGCTCAACCCTTGCCATCACAGGGATGGATCACACCATTCTCGGCCTCGTGGCCCGACTGGAAGATGCAGAACAGAGTTCGTCGACGGTCGCCTCACGTGTCGATGGTTTCATCGAGGAACTGCAGGAAACCTACGCAGCGCTACAGGCGAAGGTTCAGAAGCTTGAGGATGACGATTCCTCACGGGAGAACCTTGAAGCCCTGAAGTCTCTGGAACAGGCGCTCGGTAAACTGGCCAGCCACGTATTCGAAGAGAACGAACTNGCCCAGAATGAAGCCCTCGCAGTCAAGGGTCGCGTGGAAACCGGCTTTGCGGAGCTGAACGACCGCGTCGAGGGNATGGAGGTCAAAGTCGAGAAAACGCTCGCCGAGACAGCCTCCCGCATCGANACAGCGGTGAGCGAAGCAGAGCAGCGAGCAGAGACCCAGTCGCGCGAGTTCACGGACCGCCTGTCCGATCTCGAAACCCATGTGAACCTGAAACTGTCCGGCATCGACAGGACCGAGGAACGCCTGAGCGCCGCTGAAGCGCGCATGAGCGAGTCCCTGAATTCAGTCAACGCTGCGCTGGATAAAACCCAGGATCGCCTCAATCGCGCGGAATCGACCACCGACGCCGCGCTGCTAAGCCTGGAATCCACGCTGAACGATCTGGACGTGAAAATCGGCTCGCTGTCCCGGT
Source organism: Hyphomonas sp. TMED31 (assembly GCF_002172815.1). Lineage (NCBI taxonomy): Bacteria > Pseudomonadati > Pseudomonadota > Alphaproteobacteria > Hyphomonadales > Hyphomonadaceae > Hyphomonas > Hyphomonas sp. TMED31. Next base: position 24,363 of record NZ_NHCK01000028.1, read on the forward strand.
CTGTTGAGCCAGATATGGCCGACAAGTTGCGGGCTGAATTCGAATCCCGGTTTGAGCAGATCATGGAAACCGTGCGCCAGTCAGTAGACACGACGCGCCGGGAATTGGCAGAAGAGATCAGCAAGGCGGCTGCTGCACCTGCCGACGACGTGTTCGAGGACATCCGCTCAGAGATTGACAGTGTGCGCCGTACTGTCTCCGAGGACAAAGAGCGTCAGAGCAGCGACATCCAGTCTGTATCTTCTGAAATCAAACGCATTGGTGGACTTGTCGGAGACCGGATCGAAGAGTTTGGTGAGCAGATCGACAAGCGCGTTAATGCAAGTGAACAACGCACAGCGGAAGCCATCTCGCAAATCGGCGAGCAAGTCGCCAATGTCGCTGGCCGGCTTCAGTCTCGTCAGGACAAGGCCCTCCAGACCCTGGCGACAGAAATTGAAGAAACTCGCAAGCGCGCGGATGCCAATCTATCNGACGCCCTGACAGGCATGTCCGACAGGCTCGACCAGATCCAGACCCAGACCAGCGCATCCTTGTCGCCAATCCANAAGGCGATGGCNTCGCTCGCAACGCGACTGGAAAATCTGGAAGATACGATCAACCCGGCTCAAGCAAGCCGCGATCCGATTGAAGNTCTTGGCGCAGAAGACANCTTCATTGATGCGGACAGCCTGCTNGAAGAGTTCCAGACGGAAGATTCAGATAGCCTGNTATCAGAAGACTATGACGCGGAATTCGAGCCGGGCCTGCCGCAAGATTCGACCGCGNTTGACGATCCGCAAGACTTCTTTTCGGACGACGTCGAGACGGANAATGAAAGCGACACAGTCGCCGAAGNCAATCTCGCATCCGCACCGGCGAAAAGTGCTTACACAGAAGATTTTGAGCTTGTTGACGAACTCGTTGAGCCGGAGGCCGAACCGGGCCCGGTCGACGCAGACGATGACTTCCATGAAAGCCTGACCGCNGGGCCNGACTCGCTCACGGGCGANGGAATCGACCCTCTGGTCGATCTCGACGAGTATGATGACAGCCATACCGAAGCGAGAGAATCCGANATCTTCGAAGATGACGAGTTCGACTTGTCATCATCTCCGTTCGAAGAAGACACCCCGANGGAAGAAGAAGTTGAAGCTGATGCCATTCTGGCGGACCATTCCGANAGCGACGAAGCAGANTTCGATCCACTCGTTGAAGAGGCTCCGCAAGAAGAGGAAAAGCTGGACTTCATGAGCGCCGCGCGGCAAGCCGCAATCGCTGCGTCGTCAGGACGCCCATCTCAACCTATCCGGATAGCGAGCCGTGACAGCAGCTCNGGCATGTTCAGCAATGGCAAGCTTCCTCTGTATGCCGCAGCGTCNGCCGTCGTGATTACCGGGGCTGCCGTCGGCGGATATCTGTATCTNCGCGGAAAACAGTCCACGCCGAGCGTTGCCGCTGCNCCAGTTGNGCCAACCGCGACAACCTCAGCAGACGTTGTTGAGCAGCCGGCAGCGGCCGCGGAGGACATCACGGTCGCAAGCATGACAACNGATGCGGACGCCATGTTGTTCGAAGAGGACACACCGGCGGCTGTCGCTCAGGCCGATCCCGAAGCCACTGAGCTTGAAACGCAGCCTGCCCCTGCNCTGCCTGCTCCGGTAGAGACAGCGCNGGTGGTCGAAACCGCCGTAAGTTACGCACCGATCCCCGCAGTAGAATCTCTTGCCACCCTTGCCGCATCTGGCGATGCGGTCGCTGAGTATTATGTTGCCCAGCAATACCTTGCTGAGAACAATCTGCGCGAGGCTGCGCCCCTGATGCAGAGCGCGGCCGACAAAGGCCTTCCCATTGCACAATACACTCTGTCCAAGCTGCATGAGCGCGGCACGGGTGTGCCCAAGGATCTGAACCTCGCACGTCAGTGGACGGAAAAGGCCGCTCAGAACGGGAATGTAAAGGCCATGCACGACCTTGCTGTCTTCATGGCGCAAGGCGAAGGCGGTCCGCAATCCTATGCTGGCGCCGTCGAATGGTTCCGCAAGGGCGCTGAGTACGGCATNGTCGACAGCCAGTACAATCTGGGCATTCTGTATGAGCAGGGTCTGGGTATCAGCCCCAACCTCACCGAAGCGCTTTACTGGTTTATGGTTGCAGCCAAGAATGGTGATGCTGGCGCCCCCGCAAAAGTCATGGAGCTGAAAGCATCGGTTTCAAAGGAGGCTGCCGCGTTGGCCCAAGCGCAAACCGATGCGTGGACTGCTTCGCGCGCCAATGGCCCAGCCAATGGCCAGTTCGAGCCACAAGCCTGGGAGCTCGGGAATCCTGAACAGGTGATGTCCATCCAACTGGCCCTGACCGCGCTGGGCTATCAGCCCGGCACTCCGGATGGCGCAGTTGGCCCCGGCACGGCCGCGGCGATTCGCGCCTACCAGGCCGACCACGGACTTCCGGAGACCGGCACCGTGACCAGCGGACTGATCGAAAGCCTGAATGCAAAGGCTGGCGCCTGAGCGCCAGCCTTATCCTCATGGACGTGAATAAGCGCGTGGGCGTTCGGATTCGTCCAGGCTGAGATACCGGTCGCGAAGACGAGTCTGACGAGACTCCAGAGATTGCGCTTCACCAGCGATAATCACGGCTGTGGGCGAGGAGACCACTTCCAGCGGGTCTCCATCCCATGCAACAACATCCGCATGGGCGCCCGGCGCAAGCCGTCCGAACCCGGTNAGACCGAAAATGTCTGCCGGCGCCGTTGTGAGCGCGGCCAGCGCATCGTNGAATGAAAGGCCATTGGCAACGGCATTTCCTGCCAATTGCGTCGCCAACCGGGCCTGATGGCTTTCATCCCCGATATTTGCAATCGCAAAGGTCACGCCAGCATCCGCCAACCGCGCAGCATTCTCTGACGTCGCAGCCAATTGTTCGAATGAAGATGGAAGATTTGAAAATGCGTTGATGATGACCGGAATATCCATGATGGCCAAACGGTCTGCCACGCGCCAAGCCTCATCTGCCCCCACAATGATGATGTCCAGATTGGGATATTCTTCCGCCAAATCCATCACCGCGTTCAGGTCACTCGCNCGGCTGGCCTGAATGACCATCAATTGTTGACCCCGGGCGGCGGTAGAGAAGGACAAGGCATCCAGCCGGTTCAGCGCAGCGCCTTCGTTNTGGGTCAGGTATCTGGCCGGATACGTCCGNGCATCGTCCAGAGCGGCGCGAAGCATAGCCATGGCCGACTGCCGCGACCCGCCCGCCAGCCCTGCGCCGGACTCGCCNAGTTTGATGAAGGAGAAGGCTTGCGCATCAATGTCCGCATCCAGATCACCGCTTGTGTCAGCCACGAACCCCTGACCCGCGAAAATGGTGTTGCCGGTGTTCGGCGCGACGACCAGTCGGGTAAAACCCTCGATACGTGTGATGTCCACTGCTGTCGCATCGGGATTGAAGCCATCAGCCGCATTCAGCGATGTCGAAAATTTGGAATTTGCGGCCATNGTGTCATTGGTCGAATCTTCTGCGCTGACCTCGACAAGCCCTGTTCGCGAGAAGGCCGCAATCAGGCCGGGCGTAACCCATGCCGCGGAGATTTCGGTTGCGCCATCTGGCACTTCGGTATTCTCGCCGCCGACCGTGACAATACGATCGTCCTCAATCACGACAACGCCATTCTGAATTGTCCCCTGCGCCGTGCCGGTCCAGACAGTCTCACCGCGAAGGACAATCGTTTCGGCGAGTGCGGGTGTAGCGGCAAGACCGATCGCAGCGACGCTTGCAAATAGTGTACGGATCATTTNCGATCTCCTTCGCCAGGCTGGCCGAGTTCAAAGTCCATGACAGGATTGGTTTCAGGATGGTCGCGGTCAAACATCAACGCACCGTCAATGAAGACCTGGTCCGCCTTCGTATACACGCTGAACGGATCACCAGACCAAATGACAACATCCGCCATCTTGCCCGGCTTCAGGCTGCCGGTGCGATCCTCGATGCCGAGGGATTTCGCCGGGTTCAGCGACAGCCAGGNCCATGCGACCTCCTTCGGAATGTCGATCCCGGCTTTCTGGCCGTCGGACCAGGCCTTGGCCGCTTCCTGGTTCAAGCGCTGAATGCCAACATCGCTGTCTGAGTGGACGATGGCACATGCACCCGCCTTGTGTACGAGGGGGATGTTTTCCCGAACTCCGTCATAGGCTTCCATCTTGAAGCCCCACCAGTCAGCCCACATGGACGAACACGCGCCATAGTCTGCCAGCTTGTCGGCAATCTTGTAGCTTTCGACAGCGTGGTGGAACGAGGCAACCTTGTATCCAAACTCCTTGGACATATCCATGATCTGAGCCATTTCGTCGGCGCGGTAGCAGTGCATGTGCACGAGGATGTCGCCATTCAGCACACCCGCCAACGTATCCAGCTCAAGATCCCGCGCAGGCGGCTCTCCGCCTTCATCTGCGAACTTGTCCCATTTACGCTTGTACTCAGCGGCCTTGATCCANGCNTGGCGATACCCGGCGACATTGCCCATGCGCGAATAGGGAGCCCCGCCCGGGAAACGACCGGCNCCATANCCATAAACACGTTTCGGGTTTTCACCGCAGGCCATTTTCAGCGTGTAGGGCGCATCTGGAAACTTCATGCCCTGCACCGTGCGGCTCGGCACATTCTTGAGAATTACGCCGCGCCCTCCAAACAGATTGGCGCTACCGGGCAGGACCTGCATGGANGTGATGCCGCCGGCAATAGCGCGCGTAAAGCCGGGATCTTGCGGCCAGACGCCGTGCTCTGACCAAACCTCTGCCGTAACGGGGGCAGAAATCTCGTTGCCATCACCATGCGCACTGACACCNGGCGACGGGTAAACACCAAGNTGGCTGTGATTGTCGATGATGCCGGGGGTGACCCAACGCCCACTTGCGTCAATGGTCTCAACACCGTCAGGCGCCTTGATATCGCTGCCGATGGCGGAAATCTTGCCGTCTTNCAGCAGNAGGCTGCCGTCTTCNATCAGATTTCCCTCNCCATCCAGAATGGTCGCATTGGTGATCAGGACNGGATCATTTGGATAGGGCTGATAGGTCGAAGGATACGGATTGCGGTCAAACCCTTCCTTCGCGCTCGAGTCAGCCTTTTTAGANTCATCGCCGCCGCATGCTGCCAGCAAAAGCGCAGCTGTGCAGGCTGCTGCCAGCCCGTGNAATCTTCGCATTTCGTCTTGCCCCGTTTCCGCAAATACAAGACGCGCATACTGCTGAGATTTGCTGCGGCTTCAAGGGTTGGCNGATGCGCAAACGCTTATTTGTTCCNCGNCGCACGCATAAAAGTGCAATGCAATGCTAAAGATCTGGCTTGAACGGGTCTTTCTTGTCTCGACCGAAAACCAAACGCATNAACCAGTTCGGCGCAAACCGTTCGACACGCGGATGCCGATCCAGCACGCTCTCCATCCAGCGCCGCCCCCAAACAGCATTACGCCCCAGCAATACGACGCCCACAATGGCAATGGGCAAACCGACCGGTATGATTGGCGTCACAAACGCTATTGGAATGGCGACCACGATCATGATGAGACCCGTCAGCGCGAGAATCTGGCGGAATGCCACATTCACGCCATTCCGAAGCCCTGTTGAGGGCTTTGGCATAGCATCTGCTCGTTTTGACAATGAGGGTTCGTCGTCTGCCATGCTGCTGAATATGGTAAAATTATCGAGTGTCGCCAGTGGTATCGACAGCATGTGTTCAAAGTCTGGTGTCTGCGTTACCTGATTGCTACATTTTGCGAATTCTTGCTGTCATGAACGGCAACTTGGCTAGAGGACGGCATGAAACTTCAGTCCATCCAGATCCTACGCGGCTTGGCCGCCATGCTGGTTGTCGTCTATCACATTCGCGCCATGGAAATGCTGGCGATCGGCAACAATGGTCTTTCGGAAACGCCATTCCTGAATGGCTTTGTCACCAATGGATATGCCGGAGTTGACCTCTTCTTCGTGATATCCGGCTTCATCATGGTGCATGTAACCCAAGGCATGAGGNCAGGTGTACGCTCCAGCCTGGACTTCCTGTTCGCCCGCGTTACCCGGATTTACCCGCTCTGGTGGCTGTTCGCCGCGATCATGACTGGCATGTTCTTCCTGTATAATGATTTTGGTCTGGGCGAAGGTTGGAACCGGGTCAGCCANGGACAACCGCTTCTTCCATTCCTCATCAAATCCTACTTTCTGGTACCNCAGAATGCGCATCCGGTGCTTGGTGTCGGCTGGACGCTGGTTCACGAGATCTATTTCTATCTCGCCTTCACACTGATCATTCTGCTGCCGCGGCGCTTTTGGCTGTGGGTCCTGTTGGGGTGGGGCGGCGCAATCGCGGCGGGCACATTCTTCGGGCTAACCAAGCCTTTTGGAGCCGATATAGTTTCATTGATCTTCTACCCAATGACGATGGAGTTCATCATGGGTGCCGTGGTCGGCTTGCTGGTCAGCTCTGGCGTAGCCTGGCGCAGCGGTGCGCTCACCNTGGTGGCTGTGTTCTGGCTGATGGCCAGTCTCGGNCTTCAGGGCGTCGAAGATGATCAGTTGATGATGTGGGGCCGCGTGTTCTGGTTCGGTCTGCCGTGCACGCTGCTTGTGTACGGCTTCGCCACGCTGGAGTTGTACCGTCGGCAAGCTTGGCTCATTCCGGCCGGAATCGGCGCACTCGTTGCGACGCTCGGAATTCTCGGTTTCGATCTCACTGAAGCTGCGCCGTTCAGCCAGCGCCTTGATGCCTTGATNGTGTCGCTCATTGTCGGGGCGATCGCTGCNGCAATCGTCTTCTGGATTGGCTGGCTGGGCGGACAGGCCATGCCGGACAGGATTCGCGCAATAGAACCTGGCTTCATGAGAGTGCATGGCGCCCTTGCGCGTGTCGGCGACTGGTCTTTTTCACTCTACCTGTGTCACCCGATCATTCTGGCGCCGATCCGGATTGGCTTCGCGGAATTATCCAAGGTTCCGGCGCTCAGGCCGCTCTTCCAGGCAGGACATGCCGGACCGCTGGACAATATCATTCTCTACGCCACAGCGCTGTTTGCCACGCTCTTCGTTGCGGCGATGACCTATCGCTTCATTGAACGACCGATGATTGTCGGCTTTGCCAAGGCACGGAGCGCAATCTTCCGGCGCGAGCAGCCAAAACCACTCGGCCGGGTTGCACCATAGGGCTCGCTCATTCTGCCGCGACGGAATTGGCGTCGGGCTGTGTCCATTTCAAAACAGGCTTACGGGCCGCTTGTGTCTCGTCCAGACGACGCATCGGCGCGAGGTAAGGCGCGCCCTTCAGCGTCTCATCCCCCTGCGCAGCGCGGCGGGCTATGGATTCCAGCGAGTCACAGAACCGGTCGAGCTCTGCCTTCGATTCCGACTCTGTCGGTTCGATCAGCATCGCCCCATGCACGACCAGGGGAAAGTACATCGTCATCGGGTGATAGCCTTCATCGATCAGCGATTTCGCAATGTCGATGGTCTCGATCCCGTCTGCCGTGAAGGCATCGGAGAACAATGCCTCGTGCATGCAATAGCCCTCAAAGGCNGGGGTCATCACGGATTTGAGGCGGGCCTGAATATAGTTNGCGTTGAGGACCGCNTCCTCGGNGGCCTGNTTCANGCCATCTGCGCCGTGGCTGAGCATATAGGTCAGGGCCCGGACGAACATGCCCATCTGGCCGTGNAAGGCGACCATNCGGCCGAAGCTCTCTTTGGCNTCACCTTCCATATCCTCAACNAGACGGAANACGCCATCTTCATCCTTCACGACAAAGGGCACCGGNGCGTAAGGCGCCAGCGCATCNGACANGACNGTCGGGCCGGAGCCCGGGCCGCCGCCGCCATGTGGNGTGGAGAANGTCTTGTGCAAATTGATNTGCATCGCATCGACGCCGAGATCCCCCGGGCGGACTCGGCCGACAATGGCGTTGAAGTTCGCACCGTCGCAATAGAAATATCCGCCCGCCGCATGGATGAGGTCGGCAATCTCCTTGATGTCGGTCTCGAACAGGCCGCACGTATTGGGATTGGTCAGCATGATGCCGGCAATATCGTCGGTTTTTTCAAGCTTCGCCTTCAGAGACTCCATGTCGACGCGGCCGCGGGCATTGGCCTTGATCTCGTCCACNATGAAGCCGCACTGAACCGCAGTTGCCGGGTTCGTTCCGTGGGCGGAGGCCGGCACCAGGACGCGCTTTCGGGCCTCGGCCTCGCCGCGCGCCACCAGAGCCTGGCGGATCGCCATCATGCCGCAGAACTCTCCATGCGCTCCGGCCTTGGGGCTCATCGCGACCGCAGGCATACCGGTCAGGGTCTTCAGCCAGGTGGCCAATTCGTCAATCAATTCCAGCGCGCCCTGCACGGTCGCCTGNGGNTGCAGCGGATGGATATCCGCAAAGCCCGGCAGNCGCGCCAGTTTCTCATTGAGGCGCGGATTGTGTTTCATCGTNCAGCTGCCCAGCGGGAACAGGCCAAGATCGATGGCATAATTCTTCTGGCTGAGGCGCATATAGTGGCGCACCGTCTGCGGCTCNGACAGGCCNGGNAGGCCGGTCGGCTGCTTGCGCGCAACGCCGCCAAGNCGACCGGTGCGGTTCTTCGGCGTGGGCAGGTCAACGCCCGTCGTGTCTTGTGTGCCGATCTCGAAGATCAGGCCCTCGGCTTGCAGCAAGCCTTTCGAACCGGACACGGTGTCCACGGACTGGTTGGCAGCTGAAACGGGAGATGTCGGGCGGCCTTGGGTGTTCATGGTCATGACGGCTTTCCATAAGGCTGAGCGTGAAAGGCTTTGTAGAGGCGCTCTTCGTTGAGTAGATCCTGTTCGGCATAAAGGCGCAGCTGACCGCGGCAAAAACTCTCACTGGCCATAATCTCGACTGGTACAATTCTCAGCGCCAATTCGAGAGCTTGGTAAGCATCCACGCCCATCACCGGATATGATTTCTTGTAACCTGGCCAATCAAGATCCAGTTCACAACGCCAGTCCTCGCCATCAAGCTCCGGCTGCATGACCGCGATACGGCCAGATCTCCATTTGCCCTCAACGAGGCATTCGATCCTGCGCTCCACGCATACCTCGGTCATCAGATGATCTCCTTCAGGGCGGCAGCATAGGCGGCTATATCTTCCGCCGTCGTGCATTCTGTGGCTGCGCAGAGGATGACGTCGCCCATATGTCCATCGGGGAAGAGGCGACTGGCGCGAACGCCGCCGACCACGCCAGCTTCGTCCAGCATCGCCAGAACGGCTTCGGCATCCATCGGGGTCCGGAAGGCAAACTCGTTGAAGAAGCGCGGCGTCAGGATTTCCACACCAGGCACAGCCTCCAGCGCGTCCGCCAGGTCGCAAGCGGCCTCATGATTCAACAGGGCCAGTTGTTCCAGCCCCTTGCCGCCCAGCAGCGTCATATGCGCCGTGAAGGCCAGCGCGCATAGGCCGGAATTGGTGCAGATGTTCGAGGTCGCCTTATCGCGGCGGATATGCTGTTCGCGGGTCGACAGAGTCAGCACGAACCCGCGATCTCCGTTGGCGTCAACGGTCTCCCCGCACAGACGCCCTGGCATTTGGCGGACCAGTTTCTGCGTGCAGGCAA
>NZ_NHCK01000029.1:0-17180 GCF_002172815.1 Hyphomonas sp. TMED31
TACGTCACTCGCCTGTCCCAATTGCCCGGCGCATTGCAGGATGAACGCCGCCGCCTGCAGGCAGACGCCCGGGCCGGAATCGTGCCGCCCGTTTTCGTGCTGGACCGGATGCAGACCCTTGCAGAAACGATTGGGGCTGGCCCCGCCGAGACACATTTGCTTGTCACCACGTTCAACAATCTGGTGGCCGGGCCGGACGATCTGAGCCTTGAGGACGAAACGGAACTGGCGCAGCAGGTTGAAACGCTGATGCGGGAGGACGTGCTGCCCGCTTATGCGGAGTTTGCCGAAGCGCTTGAAACGCTGAAGGCAGACGCGCCGGAGGAGCCCGGCATCTGGCGATTGCCAGACGGCGACGCCTATTATGATACCGCGCTTGCCGCCTACACGGATGAAGGCATCACGCCTGAAGCGTTGCACGCCCAAGGGCTGCTTGAAGTAGAGCGGTTGACGGACGAACTGATGGCGGCGCTTGAGGCGCAGGAGTTGGTCGAGGGCACATTAGCAGAACGGCTGGAATTGCTGGCCCAACAGGAAGGTCAGCTCTACGAAGACACGCCGGAAGGCCGCGAGGCGCTGCTCGCAAGGATGCGGGATCATATGCGCAGGGCCGAAACAATCATGGCGGATGTCATGCCCGCCATGCCGGGAACGGGCGTGACCATTCGCGCGGTGCCGGAATTTCTCGAAGCGTCCGCGCCGTCTGCCTATTACAGCGCGGCTCCNGCGAATGGCTCTGCGCCNGCGCAATTTGAGATNAACCTGTCCAACATCAGCGACTGGCCAGACTTCATGCTNCCNACNCTGGTCTTCCATGAAACCATTCCGGGGCATCATCTGGAAAGTGCGCTGACGGCGGAATCCGCCAACCTGCCCCTGATCCGACAGATGGTATGGAATGTGGCCTATGGCGAAGGCTGGGCCGTCTACGGAGAAATTCTGTCTCAGGATATGGGCCTGTATGCAGACGATCCGCTTGGACGGATTGGCTTCCTGCAAGCCATGTTGTTTCGCGCGGCCCGNCTGGTGGCNGATACCGGAATGCACCGCTATCACTGGTCACGCGAGGATGCGATTGTCTATCTGGCCGAGACAACNGGACAGTCCCGGGAAGCGATGGCACACGAGGTCGACCGTTATGCTGTTTGGCCCGGCCAGGCCGCAGCCTATTGGGTCGGCGCGAAACGGATGCTGGACTTGCGCACCCGGTCACAGATGGTGCTGGGTGATGATTTCAGCCTGCGCGAATTCCACGATGTGGTGCTGAGCGGCGGCCCACGCCCGCTTGCCCTGCTCGAAGATGATGTCGAACGCTGGTACATCGCAAAACTGAACGCCGACCAATAGACCCGTTGCCTCAAAGTATCCGGGCTTTGCCTTATTGACGCCATGACCGGCTTACCATTCTGTCATCAGCAGGACGCAATGAGGAGGGACAATCATGCAAATGCGCGGAAAAATTCTGGCCGGAGTGGCCGCAATCGCTGTATTGGCGGCTTGTACGTCACAAGACATGGCCGAGGACACTGTGGCGCCCCCACCGCCTCCGCCGCCGCCCCCTCCCCCTGCTGTGGCCGCGATGGAAGCGCCGGTGGGCTTTGCCAAAATGGCGGGTGCACCTTCTCCGATCATGGTGCAGCCAGAGCCGGAATTCCGTGACAAGTACGAGGATGTTGATCCGAACCCTGTCAAACTGGTCAGCGANGAACCCGTTTCGACCTTTTCAATCGATGTCGACACCGCATCCTACGCGAATGTTCGCCGCTTTCTTGAAGATGGCGTATTGCCCCCAAAAGACGCGGTGCGCATCGAGGAATTGATCAATTATTTCGACTACACCTATCCGCAACCGGCAGAAGGCGAAGCGCCATTCTCCACGCAGGTGAACCTCATGCCCTCACCCTTCGCCGAAGGGCGTGAGCTGATGCAGATCGGCATTCAGGGCCGCGACATTGACCGCGATGCGCGCCCACCAATCAATTTGACGCTCCTGATGGATGTGTCCGGGTCCATGTTCTCTGACGACAAGCTGCCCCTGGCAAAGCAGGCCATCAAGCTGATGCTGGAAGAGATGGAGCCAACCGACACAATTGCGATCGTGGTNTATGCGGGCGCGGCCGGTGAGATCCTGGCGCCAACACAAGTTAGCGAAAAACGCAAGATCGTGGCGGCGCTGGAAGAATTGCGCGCGGGCGGATCAACTGCTGGCGGCGAAGGGCTGCGCCTTGCTTATTCCCTCGCCGAACAGGGCCTGAAGGAAGATGCGGTCAACCGGGTGATGCTGCTGACCGATGGCGANTTCAATGTCGGCATTTCCGACCCGGAACAGCTGGAAGATTTCGTCTCCCGCAAGCGCGAGACGGGCATCTACCTGTCTGTGCTCGGTTTCGGNCGCGGCAACTACAATGATGCAATGATGCAGAAGATTGCCCAGACCGGTAACGGCACGGCAGCCTATATCGATACATTGAGCGAAGCCCGGAAAGTTCTGGCCGACGATCTGTCCGGAAACATCTTTCCGATTGCGGATGACGTGAAAATCCAAGTCGAGTTCAATCCCGCCCGCGTCGCTGAATATCGTCTGATCGGATACGAAACGCGCCTGCTGGACCGTGAGGACTTCAACAATGACAAGGTAGATGCTGGCGATATTGGCGCAGGCACCAGTGTGACGGCGATCTATGAGATCACGCCGGTCGGCTCCGACGCGACCCAGATCGATCCGCTCCGCTACGGCGACAATGATACGAGCAAGGCTGAGCCGTCTGGCGAGTATGCCTATGTGAAACTGCGCTACAAGGCGCCGGGCGAAGACTCCTCTACCCTGCTGGAGCGCGCGGTCACGGGCTCGGATCGCGTGGACAATGTGGAGGACGCCCCGCAATGGGCACGCTTTGCGACGGCCGTCGCGGGCTATGGTGAAATGCTGAAAGGTGGTGAGGCCCTCGGCACCGGGTTCGGCTGGGAGAGTATCCGAAACCTGGCGAATGGCGCCAAGGGCCCTGACGAATTCGGGTATCGCGCAGAGTTTGTGCAGCTGACCCGGCTGGCAGAGACGGCAGAGGCTCAGGCCGCCCTGCGCCAGCAGGGTCAGGAAGAATAGATCAGGCTGCGATTGGCGCGTCTTCGGCCCGGCTGCGATCCGACATGCAGACCGGGCTGAAGCCGGCCTCAATATCATCGACCATTACGCGGCGCGTTCTGGCATCAAACTCCGTCGCCAGGAATACCGCCCGCGCGCCATAGCGCTCGGCATCGGCCAATGCCCAGATCGGCTGAACGTCATTCGGCTTACCGGACAGCTCAATCGTGCGGATGATGCGCCATCCATATGTGTCGGGCGCTGCGAAGATTGCCACGCCCGCCGTGCGCGCCCAAGGCGCATCCAGGGGAACNCGTTTGAAATCCCAAGCTTTGCCTGACCGTCCCCGAAACCTTACGTCGATACCCATGTTCATGCTCCGTTCCAATGAGCATGTTCCTATAATGTTCCANAACGTTCCGCAAGAAATTTTTAGTTAACAGCGCATTAACGTATTCGGTCGAATTCAATCGATGACGCGAAAGCGGCTACGGTCGAACACTTTCAGCACCTGCGCCAATTCACGCCCTCGCCGCAGAACCTGNCCGGCCTGTCCGTAGACGACATATTGGCCCTGCATATTGGCCAGATGGGGCTGTTTTTCGATGCGCCAGGTGGGGTTTTCGGCGTGTCGCCTGAAAATGGCAAAGATCGCGACATCCTTGTGCATGCCGATCGCATAGTCTCTCGCTTCCCCCGCCATGACGAGACGGCCATAGACATCAAGAATCGGTTGAAGCTCTGTCTTGTGGAAAGCGATTCGCGGTTCCGGCGGTGAAATCCGGTGGGTATTTTCTGCCATTTTTCCCTTTCTGGTTTCTCCTGTGACGCGAAAAGGTGGCCGGTAAGCTCGCCTAAACGCAATTTAATGGAAATCCCGCCCGATTTAGGCAGATTTGCCATGTTTCCGCCTTGCGTCCGCCCCCGACGACAATCATCTTCTAATTGTCGGGCGGAGGTGTTCAGCAGACACCCCGGACCCATCAGCCCCCCCAGCCCCCTGGGGCGTTTGTTCAGCCTCTGTCCGACATCTCATCCTTCACTGCCATCTCAGCTACGCGTTTCTGGACCTATTGGGCCGCGAGACGGGCAAGGCGTCAAGCAATGGCTTGGCGAAACGACCGATATTCCGCCCAATGCCTGAGGCCAGTTTCAGGCGGCGATCAATGTAGGCGTCGAGATCCTCGTCCGATGGCTGATCCAGCCAGTACATGACGATGGGCGGAATCACGGCAGCCAAAAGGCCCCGCTTGGAATAGCGATTATAGTCTTCTGCCGTGTCGCCAGCCTCTTCCCAGACCATATCTGCCACGCGCCAGGTACGCTGCGCCGCTGGCAATGCGCCCCACGGCAACAGGCCACGCACCGCGGCCCGCCTTACGGCTTCGCGGTCTGGCTCCAGCGCGGCAAGCCACGCCTTCACCCCGGCCTTGACCCGGCCCGGTGTGTTCAGAGCCGAATGATCCTCCGCCGCCAGCGTTGCGCGCGACGCCTGCCCTGCTCGCTCGAAAAAGGCGTCAATCAGGTCTGAGATGCCATTTGGCGCGGCCAACGCCTGCTCGCCCTCGCTGAGGCCAGCACGCTGAGCCGCGGCCTCGGCGGCGGCGTCCGTCCAGCCATCAAACGGGACATCGGGCAACAGGGCATCCAGCCAGCGGAACCGTAGTGTTTCGGACGGCGTTGATGACATAACTGAACCTCATGGCTTTAAGGGCTTGGCCAATGGGCCGGACCCGTGATATAGGCGCCGCTTCCGAGGTCTGTAGGCCTCAACCGAAATGCATCGGGGCGACGCCCCCAACGAATGGAGAAGAACAATCGTACAGATCGTCGTCCGCGATAACAATGTCGAGCAGGCTCTGCGCGCACTGAAGAAAAAGATGCAGCGCGAAGGCATGTTCCGGGAAATGAAGGCCCGTCAGTACTTCGAAAAGCCATCCGAGAAGAAAGCCCGTCAGCGCGCTGAAGCGGTTCGCCGCGCCCGCAAACTGGCTCGCAAGCGCGCCCAGCGCGAAGGTCTGGTATAGACCCGGCTTCCGGATAACCGGTTTCCATAAAAGCCCTGCCAGTTCGCGCTGGCAGGGCTTTTTCTATTGGGGCGACCGCTTTCGGCGTCTGAGCCGTGAAAACGAGCGCCCGTGCGCATGCCGATTAAGGCAATCCATCCGCCGCTCGTTGATCGCCTGTGGAGTTGACTAAGTCGTCAGCTTCTCTCCGCTTGCTTTCATTGGAGTTTCGCTCTGAATTCGGTCCCATGCCGGCATGTCGATACCTCTGAAGAGCAGCCAAAATCCCACCACGAACTCAAACGCGGCACCCGGCAAGAACACAAACATGATCCATCTCGTCATCGCCGGGAACAGAATGATCGTAACCGCGCCGAGACCGACTGCAGCGTAGGTGAAAATGCCCCACGCGGACAGCCATCGCGGAATGAACCGGGATTTGAAGAACAGGACATAGTAAGACAGCGCTCCCGCGGACATGATGATCAGCAGGAAGTAGATGCTGTATCCCTTCAAGTGGCGAAAGAGGCGCAACAGAGCGTATCTCGTGTCATCCGACATATCTACGATCAACTCCGGACGCGTCAGGACGGCCAATGCTGCATAAGCAAAGATGATGAATGCTGCGCCAATGATACTCTCCGCCAGGCGGCAATAACCGCCAATCACGGCGAGCCCCGGACCGACATGACGTAAATACGAGTACATTGCTGCGGCGGATACGATCACGAAAAGATACATGCCCGTTTCCGCCAACAGTCCGGTCCGGAACAAGAAAACGTCTGACTCCGAATAGGCTGTCATTGTTGAAGCGGTAATATCATTCCAGATGTGGTGGGTTGGTCCCAGAGTGATAAACAGTCCAAGTATGGAATAAGCGAGATAGGCAAAACCCGAAACGCGCGCCATGGCTTGCACAGAAGATTTGCCGAAAAAAGCGGTCTGCATCGATAAGTCCTTTTGTTGGTTCACAATGTCGGTGATCAATTAGATTTTCGTCAGCTTGGCGTCCGACTGGGCCAAACCGGACATTGTTTGGCCCCTTGCCGCGGCCCGGAACTGGTTCGCACGACGCAATTCTTGGCGAAATTCAAATCGATGCAGTTCGATTTTCACCGTGCCAAAGCATTCCTTTTCAAATATGCCCGCTGCAAGCCTGAGCGCGCGAGAGGTCCAGGATGTCCGCCAACATCATCACCGTCATGTATTCTGCCATGGCTGGAATTGCGGTTTTCGCGATCGTCCAAATAGCAACCTCCGACGATCGCCGCGTCGACCAAGTCCGATCATTGATCTGTGTCTTTGCACTGCTTCTCATTCATGTTGCAGGTCAATTGGCCATCTCAACCCGGCTCTTCGAATGGGCCCCACACCTCGCCGGGGCTGAATTGCCATTTGTCACCCTGCTAGGGCCTGCTCTGTATTTCTATGTCCGCGCGATGAAGGCCCGAAAGCCACGTCGATTTGCTGGGTCCGACTGGTGGGTTTTGAGCGGCCCCCTTCTGGTCGTGCTGATAATGCTGCCCTTTTCTCAGGTTTCAGCTCCGGACAAGCTCGCCCTCGCCAACCCTGTGACCCGCGATCCCGACTTGTTCTTGCTCGCATTAACTACGCGCGCTGCCGCAATCGTCGTGTTCTCGGTGTTCACGGCGATTTATCTGATTGGCGCGCTGCGACTTCAATTCACGCACAAAGTGAACGTCAAACGGGTGTACTCGAATCTAGAAAAACGGTCTCTGGATTGGCTCAAAATGTTGTTGGCCGCCTGGGCGCTTGGATGGATTGCATTTGTGTTTACAGATGCACTTTGGCTGGCTGGCGTTTCGCCCGTCGGTACGGGAGCCATATCGGCTGTTTTCGAGGCGGTCGCGTTTAGTGCTTTTGCTCACTTTGCGCTCAATCAGCCTGCAATTTATGACGACGAGACAGAACACGCAGACACTGGCGCGGATCGGCAGCCCATTCTTACCGAAGACCACATGACCAGAATCGCCAGAAAGCTCGACGCCGCGATGATTGGCCAACACCTCTATAAAGAGAGCGGTCTTTCCTTACGTCGACTGTCGGATGAAACATCGATTAAGGAGAATTATATCTCCGAGACCTTTTCTCAGCATCTTCGGACAAATTTCTACGATTTTGTGAATGGATACAGGTTAAAAGAGGCCGCGAGCCTGTTGGAGGATACGGACACCAATATCCTGAATATTGCCTACGATGTCGGCTTCAATTCTCGATCGACCTTCAATAGCGCCTTCAAGAAGCTCTTTGGAATGCCGCCGAGTGAATACCGAAACCGCCAGTCCGCAATTGCAGGCTAATGGTCCCTCCGGGAGTCGTCTGATCATGTTTCCAGTCTACGTCCATGTCCGCCTCTGCCCCAGAGTGTGGACTTCGCCCTAGGCCGCTTTCCCTTTCAGGCCGATCATCCGTTTCAGCATTCCGCCCATATCGCCGATGCCGGCGCCGTGGACGGCGCCTGCACGATAGACCTTTGTGGACAGCCACAGGATGAGCAGGGCGAACCCGGCCATCAGGCCCATCTGGGCCAGCACTTCCCAAAGCGGCGGATCATGTGGCATGCGCAGGATCAGCAGGAAGGGCGTGAAGAACGGGATCCATGAGGCGATGTCGATCAATGGCGAGCCGGGATCCTGAAAGGCGATGAAGATCGCGAACATCGGCAGCATGAGCAGGATCATCATCGGGCTGAGCAGCGTTTGCGCTTCCTGGATCGTGTCGNAGAGCGAGCCGAGCGCCATGAAGATCATGCCGTACATGATATAGCCGAGAANGAANCTGATCAGACCGGGCACGATGATGACCGGATTGGCGAGCGCCGCGATGAAAGGCGCGATCGCGTTGCCGACACCGGGAATCTGGGTCGAGACAATCGTTGCCCCTGAGAAGGCGAACAATCCCCAGGACAGCATCATCGTGGTGGTCACCGCGAACACGGCCAGCAGCTTGCCTGCCAGCAATTCAGGCAACTTCACCGAGGTCAGCAGCGTGTCGAAAATCTTGTTTGACCGCTCCTCAATCGTGCCCATCAGCAGGTACTGAATGATCGAGAACACCATCAGCCAGAGAAAGTAAGCAAGCCCGCCTGCAACGAACATCGGCGCGCGGTCCGCCATCGTGACTTCCGAGCCTGTGGTGTCCTGCTCCTCTACAGTTCGGATACGCCGGGCGGGNACGTCAAAGGCGGCTTCATCGACGCGNTCCANAAAGTNTTCGCCCAACCCNGCCTCGGAGAGCGCATCCTTGCGGGCGAGGTCCAGCATCGCATTTCGGGCGAGATANCGAAGCTGGTCGACATTCACATCNTCGCTCCAATATTCCAGCTCGCCGCCATCTTCTGTCAGAATGAAGGCTGCAAAGAGCGGCTTTTCTCCAAGCGGGCCGGAAACAAGTTTCTGACCCAGCAGGTATGGCCGCAATCCGTCGATGGAATCAGCCGGAGGCGGGACCTGAACGAATTTCCGGTCAGTCGGACTTGTGCCGTCCTCCCCCACCGAAGCGAGATCCGCTTCAGACAAGACGGGCAGATCCAATTGTTCCGCGATTTCACTGGTTCGCTCAATTTCGGCAATTTCCCGCTCGCGGAACTCAGCCTCAATCGCTTCGGCATAGACGCTGCCCGGCTCGATCACAGCGAAATAGCGAACAGGAGAAGACTGCGCAGCGAAGGCGGCGAGCGCGGCGCCTATGATCATGAACATTGGCACGGCGGCCAGGCTGAGCCAGAAGCCCCAAGCCTTCACATAGCCAAGATAATCGCGGCGGAAGATCAGCAATATGTTGCGCATCAGGCGACCTCATCTTCAGCGAGTGACGCTTCGAGCGCGGCCGCATCAGCCTCGCCCACCAACGAGACGAACACGTCCCGCAATCGCGCCTCTTCAGGTGCAAACCCTGTGATGGGTGCGCCCGCCTCCAGCGCTGCGCGCAAGGCATCCTGCGCCTCCCGGCCGGGTGGCAACTCAATTCGCCACGTCTCGCCATGACCGACATCCGCCGTGCGAATGGCCTCAAACCCTTTCGGCGACAGCGCTGCGGCCAGATCAAATCCATGCTCGACAGAAATGCGGGCGCCCTGCCCCAACGTGGCAAATGCCTCCTTCAGCGTACCATCCAGCACCTTGCGACCACGCGCCATCATCACAATCCGGTCGCACAGACGCTCGGCATGCTCCATCACATGTGTGGAGAAAAGGATCGTCGCCCCGCGGTCATGCTCGGCGCGAATGAGATCTTCCAGCGCTTGTTGGTTCACCGGGTCCAGCCCGGAAAACGGCTCATCCAGGATCAGAAAATCAGGACGGTGCGCCAGCGTCGACAGGATCTGCACCTTCTGCGCCATGCCCTTGGACAGTTTGGAGATACGCGACCGGCTGAACTCACCGAGCCCTGTTGCCTCCAGTAGCTCATCAGCCCGGGCGCGCGCATCAGATGCCGACAGGCCCTTCAATCGCGCAAAGTGGCTGATTGTGTCGCGCGCGGTCATCTTCTTGTAGAGGCCGCGCTCCTCCGGAAGGAAGCCGACATGGCGCAATGCCTGCACATTCGGCGCGCTGCCGAACAGCTCAACCGTGCCGGAATCGGGCTCCATGATGCCCAGTCCCATGCGGAGGCTTGTAGACTTGCCTGCGCCGTTGGGTCCGAGGAATCCGATGATTTGCCCTTCGGGAACGTCCAGCGACAGATTGTCGACGGCCGTGAAGTGGCCAAACCGTTTGGTGACGGCAGTCATGATCAGCGGGGATGCAGGCAAGGTTCGGGCGTCCTCGTGGAGTTAGCGGCTCTGGGCGTCTCGATTGTCGATAAGCAATACTTTCAAATGTCCGATTTGCCTTGCCAAGCCCTTAAAGGAGTCGCAGCATCGCGTAAGATGAAGACGGTACCTCCCCCTCCCGTGCCGGATCACCTGACTCAAAGTGCAGGTCAGGACCCGCTCGGCCGCAAGCCGACAGCCCTGGAAAAATACGCCGAACAGCTCGCCCGGATTGAATCCGCGCTCGACCGCATGGATGCGGGCCATTATGGCATCTGCACAGGATGCAACAGTCCAATTTCGCTAAAGCGACTTGATGCGGACCCGGCTGTCGAAACCTGTTCGGACTGCCGGGCGCCCGCGACGCTTACGAGCTGATTTATCTAGAGAAAAACGCCGAACAGCATGATGAAGAGCTGGACGATCACGGCCAGTATCACCATCAGCACGACCGTCGCCATCCAGCGGCCGCCGAGGTTCATGACAAGACCGGCAACGACGCCAACGATGGCCATAAGAGCCAGGGACACCATCCAGTTCATTCCGATGGCAACAGCAAGCGTGGCATAGCCGACCGTCATGATGATCAGGAGGCTGCCCCAGATGCTGCCCACCATGAAGCCATCCCAAGTCGCCTTCTGGACGCTGATATCCATGTCACCGCGATGATATTCATTGGCAGCCATTAGGGCACTCCCCGTCAAAAACCTTGTGTCCTGCGTAATATATGAGGGCGTAGCAGGGTCAAGCGCGTCAAAGCGCTCCAGTTCAGTTCAATTGCTTGTCAGACTTGGGTGGCCGCGGTGCCAAGGCCGCCGGAAGCGGCGCGGCGGGCACGCCCTCCTCACGCAGAGCCTGGGATTCTTCCGCCGTGGTTTCACCCCAGATAGGGCGACTATCGGTCTCGCCGTAATACATGGACCGGGCCTCATCTGCGAAACTATCGCCAACATAATCAAAATTATTGGCGACGTGAACGCGTGCCTTCTCGATGAACTTCCGCGTGAGGGCGGCCTCATCCGAACTGGTCCTGCGCGCTTCCGATGTACGCACCGAAGGGGCCATGATCTGTTTCGCGACATTTGATCCGCCACACATCGTGCAGCTGACGAGCCCGCGCTGGGACTGGTCATCAAATGCAGATGAGGACGCAAACCACGCTTCGAAATCGTGCTCGCAATCAGAACAAATCAGGGCGTATCGGATCATGGTCGTTCGCGTCAGGCCTGAAGCAATGGGTCCAGCTTGCCGGACCGCTCAAGCGCCATCATGTCATCACAGCCACCGATATGCTGATCTNCGATGAAGATTTGCGGGAATGTGCGACCGCCACCCGAGCGCTCGACCATTTCAGCCTTCTTTTGTGCGTCCATGCCGGCATCAATCTCGTTGAACTCGACATTTTTGGATTTGAGCAGGGAAACAGCGCGCGTGCAGTAAGGGCAGAATTGGCGCGTATAGATCGTGACTTCAGCCATAAGGGGGCTCCTGACAGGGTTTGTTCCCGATTTATATGGTGACATCCGTTTCCCGCACAACGCGCGCAAGCACCAGCACGTCGACTTGTCGCGCTCCGGCACGTTTCAGGGCACGTGTGCATGCGGAAAGGGTCGCGCCCGTCGTCAGAACATCATCAACCAGCAAGAGGCGTTTNCCGTCGATCAAAGTTGCCGCGCGGGGAGAGATACTGAACGCACCCGCCACATTCCGGTGGCGGGCCTTCGCGCTCAGATTTCCCTGCGTAGGCGTCCTCCGTTTGCGTTTGAGCAGATCGACACGGCAAGGTAGCCCCGCCTCCCGCGCGATTCCTTGTCCCAGCCAGGCGGATTGATTAAAGCCCCGACTGACCAGGCGCGTATAGTGCAACGGAACCGGTATGATCATATCCGCTTCCGCAATGAGATTTGCACCGGTCCGCTGCATCCAGCCGGTCATGGTGCGCAATCCGTCCCGGCGACCAGAGCGTTTGAGGTCCAGCACAATACGCCGGCTGGCGGCATCATAGATGATCGCAGCGCGCGCCCGGTCCCAGCGCGGGGGACGCGCGATACAGGCCGCGCATTGCGCTTCCGGCCCAAGGTCCAGCTCCATCGGACGTCCACAAGTGTTGCAAACGGGGTCAGACAGAAAGCCGATCGCGGCGAACTCGGACGCCGTCAGCGGCCCCTTACCGACACCTCGTTGACCGCTGACCAAGGAACGCTGCGGCCACAGAAACTCAGCGACGCCGCGCAATGCCCCCTTTGCCATACGGGTTGGCTGGTCCATATCGCTGCCCATGTCTTCCCCGGTTTCCCCAACTGCCAGTCCGCCCCGCCTGTTCGATCGTGCCCGTCTGGCGCGCAATCGCGACCGGGCTGCAAGCGATTTCGGAAACTATGACTTTCTGAAAGCCCGTGTGTCGAGCGATATTGCCGAACGCCTCGCCGATACGTCACATAACTTCGACCGCGCCTTCGATCTCGGCGCACACACTGGCCAACTGGCGCAAGCGCTGCAGGATAGCGGCCAGGTCGGCACCATCGAGGCCGGAGACTTGTCGCGCTGCATGGTGGAGCGCATGGTGGCGGGTGGTGTGACGGCGCGAGAGATCGACGAAGAGCGCCTCCCGTTTGCCCCCGCCAGCCTGGATCTGATCGTGTCCGCGCTGTCGCTTCATTGGGTGAATGATCTGCCCGGTACGCTCGTGCAGATCCGCAAGGCGCTCAAACCGGACGGATTGTTTCTAGGAGCCCTGTTTGGAGCGGGTACACTCAGCGAGCTGCGCACCAGCCTGATGGAAGCCGAGACCGAATTGACAGGTGGCGTAGCTGCGCGACTGTCTCCCCTGCCCGGCCTGCGGGATATGGCGAGCCTGATGCAAAGAGCGGGTTTCACCTTGCCCGTCGTGGACCGCGATCCCGTTACGGTTCGCTATGGTTCGCCGCTAACCTTGCTGACCGATTTGAAGGGCATGGGAGAACGCGCCGCGTTTACAACCAAATCAACCCGGCCTCTGTCGCGGCGGGTGCTTATGCGAGCAATGGAAATCTACCAAGACCGGTTCAGCGATCCTGACGGAAGGGTCAGAGCGACGTTCGAAATTGTTCACATGTCTGGTTGGAGTCCGGCGGACTCACAACCAAAACCACTAANGCCGGGAAGTGCGAAGGTCAGTCTTGCGGACGCAGTCAAAAAAGCTGGCTCGCGCTGACTTTTCACCTGTGTGGCGTCAAGCCATCTCGCTCTCGACCGTTTCGAACGTCGAATTTATTGAGGCCGTAACTGCAACCAGACCGCCCATGATCGCCACGGCAATCAAACCAACCAAAAGGCCATACTCCACAGCTGTCGCGCCGGACTCATCCGTCAGAAACCGAACNATTGTCTTTTTCGTGGCCATGTTACTTGCTCCGAGTGACTGTCTTACCCGAGAGCGCGTCAAACAAAGGAATGTCTGCCGCAGGCGCCGGATAGAGATGAAGGTCCGATGATTTGACCCAGGCCAGAGACTGACCTTCTCGCGGCACCAATTCGCCGTCCCAACTCTCCGTTGCGAAAAGTGGCATCAAAAGGTGAAAATCAGAATAAGCATGACTGGCAAAAGTGACAGGTCTCAGTGAGGATTCCTCCACTTTTATCGAAAGCTCTTCGTGAAGTTCCCTGACCAACGCCTGCTCAGGCGTTTCACCCTGTTCAATCTTGCCGCCGGGAAATTCCCACAGGCCCGCCATTGATTTCCCTTCAGGGCGCTGGGCCAGCAAGATTCGACCCTTAGCGTCATAAAGCGCGGCAGCAACCACCAGCACCGTTCGGCGCGTCATGTGCGGTAGGCCCCATTGATGTCGACATAGCCGTGGGTNAGGTCGCAGGTCCAGACGGTATGTGACTGGTCGCCCACGCCCGCATCGACGGTGATTGTAAACTCCGGCTTTGCAAACACAGCGCTGGCAGCAGCCTCTGAATAATCNGGGGCACGCGAGCCATTCTGAGCGACGAGCACATCATCAAACCAGATCGAGAGTTCGTCCATCCGGATCGGCTCAAGCGACTTGCCGACGGCCATGACGACGCGCCCCCANTTGGCGTCGCCTGCCGCCATTGCCGTCTTGATCAGAGGCGAGTTTGCAATTTCGCACGCCATGATCTTGGCGGACTGACTCGAGACGGCACCTTTCACGGTGATCGNGACAAACTTGCTGGCCCCTTCCCCGTCCTTGACGATCAGATGGGCNAGTTCAAGACAGACCGCNTGNAGGGCGTCCGCCAGNNCTTCGAACCGGGGATCGTCGGACGACGTGATGGGTGACATGCCGCTGGCACCAGTCGCGAAGACCATCAGAGTATCCGATGTTGATGTGTCGCCATCCACGGTGATGCTGTTGAAGGTCTCGTCAGTAATGTCCTCCAGCAATTCCTGCAGCAGCGCCGGGGCGATGGCAGCGTCAGTGAAAACGTATGACAACATCGTTGCCATATTCGGCGCGATCATGCCCGATCCCTTGGCGATACCGGCGATATTGATCTGAGTTCCGTCGAGATCGAACGACCGGCCTGCGCCTTTCGGGAACGTATCGGTGGTCATGAAGGCNCNGGCAGCAGCTTCCCAGTNCGGCGCGGCAAGGCGCGCTGCCAATTCGGGCACAATAGAGCCGACATAATTTGGNTCTGCCAGAGGCTCACCGATNACGCCCGTCGCAGCGATGAAGCAGGTTTCCTTCGCAACCCCCAATGCNTCACCCATGGCCNTGAGTGTNGCGTCGTTCTTCANGACACCCTTCGGGCCGGTGAAGGCGTTGGAGTTGCCGGAGTTCACCACAAGCGCGCTCGCAGTGCCCGCACCGCTTTTCAGCGCCTCCCGGCACCAAAGCACATCGGCCGAAGCCGTATTGGAAACCGTATAAACGCCCGCGCAACTCGTTCCTTCGTCGAAGGCGAACAGGAAAACGTCATCCCGTGTCAGACCACGCGCTGCGTAAAAGCCTCGCGAGCCGGTGGCTGCGCGCACGCCGTGAACGATAGGCAAGTCNGGAAAATGCGCCGGGGCGAAGGGGGATGGGATCAGTTTCAAAGCTCACGTCCTTGTGCTTCAGATGCGGGCTGCTCTTTCAGCAGATCGCCTTCGCTTTCAAGCGAAAGTCCGGAATCCGGAACGATATGTGGCGATTTTTCGCCTTTTTCGATCTTCGCCTCGGTGCGCAATCGACGCAGGATCTTGCTGACTTGGTTGAGTGTCAGGAAGGTCACGATTTCCGGACGCATCTCGGCGCGCGTCTTGGGTGGGCTGGTTCGGCGATCCTTCACTTTCAGGATGTGCCAGCCATCGGCTGAGAGAAACGGCTCTGACACCTCTCCCACACCCGTATTGGCAATTACGACCGGGAACGGGTCGGCCATGTTGTTCGGAGAGACATAGCCGAGATCGCCGTTTTCCATCCGGGTCGTCGAATCCACGGAATCCGACACGACGAGACTTTCGAATGTCGCNCCATTCTGAATTTCGTCGTACAGGCGNCGTGCNTCTTCTTCNGTTTCGACCAGAATGTGCGCGATGGAGACNTCATCGTCTTCCTGCTGCAGTGCGACCTGNTCCTTGTACATGGACTCGATGCTGTCTTCCGTCACCTCGGAGGCAACCAGGCTCTCGACCAGCAGGTTTCCGAGAATGCGCTCGCGCGCAACTTCAAGGCGGCGCTCTGCGGCGGCGCCCTTGTCGAGCCCCCGCCCCAGCGCCTCCTGCGCCATCAATTTCTGATCGACCAGCTGATCCAGAACCAGATCATAATTNTCNTCGCCGGGGCCGAATTCCTCACCAGGGGAAATGAGGCCGCGCGCGACTGCCTCAAGCTCAATGTCGCTGACGTAAATTGGATCGCCGTTTACCGTGACTGCAGTCGCCGCTTCGACTTGCAGGACAGGCTCTTCCTCGACGGGGCGATTGCACGCCACCGTTGCAGACAGGACCAGCGACACAAAAAGTATGGAATGAATCCGGGAAAAGGGCTTCAGAAGCAGCACTGTAAAGTCTCCTCTAGGCTGAGGGCGCTGCATTGACACCCCAATGCGGCGTTCTTAAGTCTGACCCGAACGCTGGTCGAGGGGTTTCAGCCAGCGAGAGTGCGGTGGGAGAACCCACAAAAATTCTGTCGGTTCCGCTGTCAGGATTAGAGTTTTGTCGCCCAGATCAATTGGTGCTGCCTGATATGCTTTCTGTTGCCCGCAAGATTTTCGGTTCAGTTAATGATCGCAAGCTGAAGCCGCTTCGCGCGCGCGTCAACCGGATCAACGCCCTTGAGCCGATGATGGAGGCCCTGTCNGACGAGGCGCTGAAGGGCAAGACAGAAGAATTTCGCAAACGCCTGGCCGACGGCGCAACTCTCGACAGCCTCTTGGAAGAAGCCTTTGCCGTAGTCCGCGAAGGTGCCCGCCGCGCGCTGGGCATGCGCCATTTCGACGTGCAGTTGATGGGCGGCATGGTGTTGCACTCCGGAAACATCGCCGAGATGCGTACGGGTGAAGGCAAGACGCTGGNGGCAACTCTGGCGGTTTACCTGAACGCGCTTGAAGGCAAGGGCGTTCACGTCATCACGGTCAACGACTATCTGGCCAAACGAGACGCTGAATGGATGAGCCAGGTGTATGGCTTCCTTGGCATGACGACCGGCATCATCGTGCACGGCATCTCTGACGAGGAACGCCGCCAGGCCTACGCCGCAGACATNACCTACGGCACGAACAATGAGTTCGGTTTCGATTATCTGCGCGACAACATGAAATACTCGCTGGACCAGATGGCCCAGCGCGANCACCACTTCGCCATCGTCGACGANGTCGACTCNATCCTGATCGATGAAGCGCGTACGCCGTTGATTATCTCNGGNCCNACCGATGACCGGTCTGAGCTCTACATGACGCTCGACGCGATGATGCCGCGCCTGACCGATGAAGACTACGAACTCGACGAGAAACAGCGCTCGGTCACCTACACCGAAACCGGCACCGAAAAGCTGGAAGGATGGCTGACAGAAAACGGAACGCTTGAAGGCTCTTTGTGGGAGCCAGCGAATATTTCCATCGTCCATCACGCCAATCAGGCCCTGCGCGCTCACAAGCTTTACACCCGCGACAAGGATTACATCGTCAAGGATGGTCAGGTGATGCTGATCGACGAATTTACCGGTCGCATGATGGAGGGGCGCCGCCTGTCCGAAGGCCTGCACCAGGCCATCGAAGCGAAGGAGCAGGTAGACATCAAGCCAGAGAACCAGACTCTCGCGTCGATCACCTTCCAGAACTATTTCCGCCTCTACAAAAAGCTGGCCGGCATGACCGGCACAGC
>NZ_NHCK01000030.1:0-35732 GCF_002172815.1 Hyphomonas sp. TMED31
GCAGTCAATGTCTTCACCTTGTCGCGAAACCCCTGGCTGACATTGATCACATAATCAGCGCCGTGTGCCAGCACGGTATCGAGCTTCTTGTCCGAAGCTGATGTGGCGATCACCGTTGCGCCCAAAAGTTTGCCCACATCCACCGCCGCCATGCCTACACCGCCGCTTGCCCCGTGCACGAGCAATGTTTCGCCTGCCTGCAAGTTTGCCCGGCGTACCAGGGCCACATAAGCGGTCAGGTATGCCGCTGGATAGGCCGCTGCCTCTGCAAGTTCCATTGTCTCTGGAACACGGGACAGTCCCGCCGCCGGCAGCACAGCGTTCTCAGCGAAAGCACCTGTCTTGTTGCCGCCCACGACGCGATCGCCGGGCGCAAACTCAGTAACGCCTTCGCCAACCGCCTCCACAATACCTGCGCATTCCATGCCCTGCGTAAAGGGCAGTTCGGGCTTCATCTGGTACTTGCCCTGGCTCATCAAGAGGTCGGGAAAGTTCACACTCGCCGCAGAGACGCGAACGAGCACCTCCCCCTTTCCGACCTCCGGAATAGGAATGTCTTTCAGGGACAGGCCTGAAAAGTCGTCCGTCAGCGTATCACAGACGAGCGCTCTCATAGTTTGGAGACGAGGTCTTTCACCATGCTTGCAATCTCAAGGCAGGCTTTGCGCGAACCGGGAGAGAAACCCGTGAAAGCGGTGAACGCATGCGGCAACGTATCATAGCGTTTGTGCACGACCGGAACCCCGGCCTTTCCAAGACGCTTGGCATATTCATCACCCTCATCACACAGCGGATCATGCCCCGCAGTGATCAGGATAGCGGGCGGCAGACCGTCAAGCTCCGCCGTCTGGCCCGGAGAGAGCAACGGATCTGCCATATCGAAATCATCCGGCAGGTATTGCTCCATGAACCAGTTCATTGTGTCGGTACTGAGGGAAAAGGTTTCGCCAAACTCGGTTTTTGACGGCAGCTCCTCGACCATGTCGACCGCTGGATAGATCAGCAATTGGTAGACCGGCAGCGGCTTGTGCTCTCGCTGCATTTCCTGCGAGATGATGGCTGAGAAATTGCCACCCATACTATCCCCGCCCACGGCAGCCATACCTTCCGGCGCACCATAGTCGCCGGCGTGGCGAACGCCCCATTCATAGGCCGCGATGGCATCGTCGATCCCGGCCGGAAACTTGTGCTGTGGTGCCAGGCGATAATCAACCGACAGGACAGGCCCACGCGTGACCGATGCCAGGATGGAACACCAGGCATGACAGGTTTCCAGATCGCCGACGACGCCGCCGCCCATATGATAGTAGACGAGCAGAGGGACCGTCGCGTCCTGTCCGGCGGGTTTGTACAGGCGAACGGGAATCTCGTTCCGGTCCGGACCCGGAATGGTGAAGTCCTCAGTCGAAACGCCAGGCTCCAGCGGCGCAGCCATCATGGCCAATTGGTCTCGCACGGCGGCCTGCACGGTTTCTGCATCCAGAGACGACATGGGCGGTGCATTGCGCCCATTCCAGGCAACCAATTGCAATTGCGGCTCCAATACGCGGCCGCGCACTTCGACTGGCTTGCCGCCCGCCATGCGTACCAGCAATCCGTCCGGAAGCTTGAAGATGAATTTGGTGATCAATTGCTGCAGGCTCATGGTCGCCTCCCGTCCTGTCTTGTCGGCGGGAGCTTAGACCTGTCAGTGTGTTCACGCCAAGAGGCGTTTGACCTTACTTTGCGGCAATCTCCCGTACCCCCGCCAGCAGCATGGCGGTAGCGAACTGTGTTGCACCATCAACGTCCACAGGGCGTCGCATGAGCATATGCTCGCCCATTTCNCGCGCGATNNCGATNGCNGCNGCCGTNAGATANGCNGTGTCGATCTTCGGGCCGTCCTCGCCAGACAGNACATGCTCCAGATCGGCCCGGATCTCNTCTGCNACCGCCAGCATNTCCGGNGTGTCCACCCGAACNCCGATCAGCGCCAGATGTGGCGCGCCNTTGCGGATCGGCTCTTCATTTTCTGTCGCGATAAANCCNAAATAGGCCCGGTAGGCGTCATGGACATAGGTCTCGAAATCCGTCGCATAGGCCCGCACATCCTGCAGCCGGGACCGAAACCGATGCGTGGAATCCTCGGCAATCGCCTGGAATACTTCTTCCTTGGATTTAAAGTAATTGTAGAAGGTGCCCGCCGCGAGCTCGGTTTCACGAATAATGTCGCGCACCGTCGTCGCCTCGAACCCGATCCGCGCAAACACACGGCGCCCTGCCTCCAGAATGGCACGGCGGTTGGCGGCCTTGGACCGGGCACGTTTTCCCGACACGCCGGACAGGGNTTTTGCAATCGATGTCATACACGCTTTTCCTTGAGGAAGCCCCGCATCATGGCCAAGGCGTCATCANGCGTCAACTTTTTAGACAGTTGAGCCGAGCTCATCCATCCCCNCNCCNATNTCGCGGTCTCGCCTGTGCTGGCGATAGGCAGACAAGNCGATGCCGAACACGACCCGCATCAGGATCAGCANNAGCACCCCNAAAAGCGGCTCATNCGNGCCAAAGGCNANCANCGCGCCGAGAATNATGGCGACGTGCAGCGTTACGATACGCCCATACGGAGAGAACATTTCCGTCGCCAGATTGGCCTTGCGAAACTCGCCGCGTATCAGGAAATCGCTGACATAGAACACGCCATTCATGATCAGGATTGCGAGCACGAANTANGCCATCCCCTGCCCGGACCCGAGGGCCCAGGAAATCAAGTCACCGACGCCAGGACTTCCCACACCGCCATCCATTGCAAAGGCGCGCAGGAACACGCCGTGGCCATAACAGAACATGCCATAGTGAACGGTGAAGAACGGCACCATGAAGATTGCGCCGAATACATTCGCGACATTCGCAAAGCCGGTGGCGACAATTCGCAACACGGTGAACAATCCGATCACCAGATTCTCCAGCCAATAGAGNGCGACAAGCGGCGTCGCNCCCCAGCCAAAGACCAGAACGGCGACAATCGGCAACAGGTCAACGACCAGTGACGCCACCGCCAGAGGGTCGCGATAGGTCCGNGCGATCAGGTCTGGATCGAAGAAAAATTTCACTCGATTTCAAGGCTCGGAACAAGTTCAGGCATCGGCTCGATCGTCGGCTCGTAGCGGAACTCATGCCCCGGCTTCCAGCCATCACGTGTCTCGAACTCCGAGACCGANACGAGCGCCCCATCCTCCGTCAGACGCCCTGTCGAGCGTACGCCGATGATGTCNTTCAGGCCGGTGACCGTCTCGTATGCCGTCCAGCTACCATCGTCGTTCAGCGTGAAACTGCCGGACGTCCTGAAGCCGGCACTGGTAATGTAGACATAATCCAGTTCGCCCGAAGCGCGATTCTTCTGAACATAGGTGACCCCACCATAGGACCCATCGGCCAGCACATGNCGATTCACCAGAACAGAGCNGCCNAGATCCCAATTCCATTCAGAATAATCAGCAGGCTGTCCCTGCGCCTTGTCGGCGTCACCCGGCTCACCATACCAGCGCGTGCCAACCAGGCTGGCCAGCATGCCGAACTCGCTGGCGATCGCACTGTCTTCAATGATCGGAGCGCTTGTTGAAACCGGCGCCGCTGCAGNGTTTTCGGCCGTCGCGCATGCNCCCAGCATCATCACAGATGCCGCTCCGGCTATCCACAGTCCCCTCATGTCTCGTCTCCCCGTCCCTAATAGGCTTGAGCATACTCATAGGGAGGAAATGTGAAAGGGTCGCGCGGTGACAAACCCTTGGAGCCNCTGGGATTGTTGTAATTGCCCGTCAGGATTTCGTAATGGATATGGATGGCTGTGGCGTTGCCGCTGGATCCCATGAAACCTACGGGCTGACCAAAGCCGATCTCTCCACCCTTCTGAACGCCGGGCTGAATGTAAGCGAGATGGGCGTAGCGCGTGTAGACGCCCTTGCCATGATCAATCAGCACCATATTGCCATAACCGGTTGAGACCCGCGCTTCGATGACCCGCCCCGGTGCAGCCGCGTAGATTGTGCTCGCCGGACGCGACTGCAGATCAATCCCGTCNTGACGACGCCCGAACCGCTGGCCGAAACCCGATGTCAGGCAAACATCATTCGCGGGCGCCGCAGCCAGCGGTACACCGTTCACCACCACAATAGGCTTGTAGTTTATCACCCAGCCATCCTCATCCACGAGCGGTGAATTGGAGACACGAATGCCATAGCAGGCCCGCAGATACGCGTTCGGNTCAAACGGCCCTTGTGCGGCTGCTCCGGCCGCAGGGGCNGGCGCAGGCTGCGGGCGCGAAACCGTGGATTCAGAAGGGTAATGTANCTTTACCGGTGCCGGAGATGCGCAGGCAGCCAGGAAAAGCGTCGCAGAAATCAGGGGCAAACGGGTCATGGACACCATTTATGCCCTGAAACCGGTTAACATCAGGCAACGACGCGGGCTCGCTTCGCGCCCCGTTCGATTTCCTTCATCAGGTCACGACAATAAAGGTTGAAATCGACCTGCATCCGGTGACGCGGACTGTCGTAGAAATGACCAAGATGCTGCTTCTCGTCCTCTTCGGTAATCCGGTCCATCTCCGNTTCTGACGGAAATGCGTAATCCCCATTCAGCGCCGCCGCGACGAGCTTGGATTGTTGCTCAGCGAANTTCACGAGTGTCGGCAGCGGCTGNGCGAGACCCAGGAAGAAGATGGTTTCCCGTCCCGGCTTCACCATCCGCTTGAACAGGGGGAAGACGTTTTCCTTAGGCGTCAGGTCATCCTGCTTCAGGAANGGGAAGGTCACATTGTAGCCAGTCGCCCAGACAATCGCGTCNATCTTCTCTCTTGTACCATCCGTGAACACAACACCATCGCCGTCAAGGCGTTCAATACCCGGTTTCGGAGAAATGTCTCCACAGCCGACCCGCGTCAGGAATTCACCGGATACGGAGGGGTGACCATCCAGCGGTTCATGATCCGGCTTCGGAAGTCCGTAATCTTCCATCATGCCAATCGTCTTCTTGATCTTCTTGCGGGCAAGCGCCCGCCCGATTTTCGATGGCAACCATGCCGGAAGCACGGCCTTGTCCGCTGGCTGGCCATCCATGTATTTCGGCATCACCCATACGCCGCGGCGCATTGAAATGAACANCTTNTCCGCGAGNGGCTTCTGGGAAAGTTCCGAGGANATATCCATNGCGGAATTTCCACCGCCAACCACCATGGCCCGCTTGCCGCGGAAGTCGAAAGGCTCGAATGGATCCGTGTAATTGTGGGAATGGACCTGATACCCGTCAAAGCTTCCGGGATATTCCGGCATGCGCGGATCCCAGTGATGNCCATTNGCCACGATTACCGCATCATACTCCCGGCTTTCGCCGGTCGACAGCGTCACCTTCCAGCGTCCGCCCGGCAAATCCTCTACTTCGGTTACGGCCGTGTTGAACGTGATCGTCTCCCGCAAACCAAAATGATCGACATAGTCGTGAAAGTACTGAAGCAGCTGCGCATGATGCGGAAAATCCGGCCAATCCTCCGGCACCGGATAGTCCTCAAAGGCCAGTCGCCACTTGGACGTGTCGATATGCAGGGATTGATAGCAGGACGACGCNCCATTGGGGTTTTTGTAGTACCAATTNCCGCCAATATCGTCTGACATCTCAAAGCAGTCATATGGGATGCCATAATCCTTGAGGCGCTTGGCCATCGTAAACCCGGAACATCCCGCTCCGATGATACAGGTCTTTGGCTTTGTAGCTCCGTCGAATGGCATCTCATTTTCCTCCAGGTGAGCCTTTTGTTTTCGCTCTTTTCCTGATGATGTTATCCGGGCAGAACGACTCGTCAAATGAATGAGGGCCAATATGAGCGATGACGCCACGTCACCTCCCGAACCTTGGGAACTGATGCAAGAGAACATCGAAATGCTGAGCGGCGGTATCCCGTGGGGACGGCGCATGGGCTTCCGCTTCACCAAGATCGAAAAAGGGCACTCATGGGGGATTCAGCCCTGGAAAGAGCGCCTGGTAGGCGATCCGGATACGGGCGTTATTCATGGCGGTGTCCTTACGGCATTCCTNGATAATCTGTGCGGCACCGCCGCCAGCTCGGCGCTGTCCAAACCGCGCTTTGTCGCCACGCTCGATTTGCGGATCGACTATATGCGCCCTGCCGAACAGGGTCGGGACATCATCGGCGAGGCCGANTGCTACCACCAGACCCGCAATATCTGCTTCACACGCGCCTGGGCNTATCATGAGAGCCGTGACCGGGTGATCGCCACAGCCGCAGGCGCGTTTGCAATCAACAAGCCGCGTTCGCTCGACAGTATGAGGGCCATGTGATGGCGGAAGATATGAAGCTGACCGAAGCCAGCCGGGCAGACGAAGTCCGCGCTTTCGTGGACCGCACACCGCTGGCGCAGGAAATGGGCCTGCGCTGCGAAGTGATGGGCGATGAGATGACGATGATCATGCCGTATCAGGAAAAACTGATCGGCAACTTCATGATCAAGGCCATTCATGGCGGCGCTATCGGAGCGTTCCTTGAGATCACGTCTCAGGCCCAGGTTTTCCTCGTAACAGANCATCTGCTGCGCCCGCCTCGCCCNATCAANCTCACNATTGATTACCTGCGCCAGGGCCACGCCAAGGATCTCTACGCCCGTGCAGAGATCACCAAGATGGGCCGCCGCATGTGTTCTGTCCGTGCCGAAGCATGGCAGGATGAGCGCTCGAAACCCGTCACCACCCTGATGGCGCATTTCATGGTATCAGGAGATTAGGGNGCATCAGAAGCGAAGGGCGAACTGGTNATGAAACATGCGCTAANAGCGCTCGCCTTTTGTGCTGGATGCACATCCACTCAGTTGCAGGCTGCCTCGCCGGCCGCTCCTCCAGACCACCCGCTTGAGTGGATAACCGGCTGCTGGATCAGCGAAAGCGGCGCGGCCAAAGAGGTCTGGTCAGAGGCCGAAGCGGGGTATCTGTTCGGCTATGCGGTTACGCTTAAAGAGGGAGGCGTCAGTTTCTTCGAACAGATGCGCATCCAGCCCGGTCCGCTCTATGTGCTGAATGTTTATCCCAAGGGGATCGGTCCCTCGAAATTCGTCGAAAGCCTGCAAGGCGACCAATCCATCACGTTCATCAACGCTGCGCACGATTATCCCCAATTGATTCATTACCAGCGCCTGGGGGACGAACTGCACGCCCANATNGCGCTGNAGGATGGCACCAACCGTCGCGATTTTGCCTATCAATCCTGTATAGATTGACGAAAATTCCGGCGGGTCTGGCTCTTAGTCGCCGAGACGCTCTACCTTCACCGGCTCACCATCGAACAGGGCCATGTATTGCTGCTTTAGCGTATCCCGGAACAGGTTTTGCGGAATGGTGACATGATAAGCGCCCTCCGCATACGACCCTATATCATAGGGCGCAAAGTGAACGGCATACCCACCAAATTTTCCNGGCTTGTCGGAAGGNACAAAGCTTGTCTCACCGGCCAGAACCATATCTGCACTGACCAACTCCCGCGCTTCGGCCTCAAAACGNTCNAGCTGTGACNCGCTGCCACTCTTGGCGGCCTTCTGCTTGGCGATCTCCTGCCAGACGACAGGCATATGAGCCTCAATGGCGGCCTGCGGTTTCTGGAAGAANCGGCTGAGGCGCATCGGCTCCCCCGTCGTGGCATCATACAGTCGGCCATCGGTAAAATAGTTGCCATGGGCGCCGCCGGTAAATGTGTAGTGAAACCCTTCAAGGCTCATGATGTTTCCAGCTTCGGCAACAACATCCCATTTTATGCGGAGCCCATAGGCCCGGAAATAGTCCGGATCGGCTTCACGATAAGCCTTGGCGTCTTCGGACATGGCCTCGATCCTGATCTGGGCACTTTCGACCAGATCCATTCCGATTGCAGGNGCCTTCGCAAAGGCCGCCTCATCAATCTCGACTTCNGCCAGCAGATANTCTTCCTCGACGATAATCTCACGCGGCAGATCATCGACCGATGCAATGGTCGCCACGTCGAGCGACGCATCATCTCCGCCAGCCTCACCTGGGCCATCTTGAGTTTCGGACACATCCGAAAGNTCCCGAACCTTCTTCTGGCATCCCGNCGTCAGCAGGACAGCNCCTGNCAGTGCTGCCAGAACAAGCTTCTTCATGCGGGACCTCCGTTAAAGGCTGAGCAGTTCGGCATCTCCGCCCTGCGCGGTGATGTTTACCGTCAGAGTGCGCTCAGTTGCAAACCGATGCAAGTAGTGAGGGCCGCCCGCTTTCGGGCCTGTGCCAGAGAGCCCCTCGCCGCCGAATGGCTGAACACCCACAACTGCGCCTGTCATCGTGCGGTTCACATAAGTATTGCCGACCGGACACGCTTCGCGCACTTCACGCTGGAAGCTTTCGAGACGCGAGTGGACACCAAGTGTCAGGCCATAGCCCTTCCCTTTCAGAGCAGCGCCAACCTCAGTAATATCGTCCGGGTCGTAGCGCAGCACGTGAAGGATCGGTCCGAACTTCTCCTCGGAAATCTGGTCGATGGATCTCAGCTCGATCAGGGCCGGGCCGAAGCCATATCCCGTTTCGCCGATCTTTCCGGCCGAAATCTGGTGCAAAACGGTCGCCTCTTCCTTCATCGTCTGGACATAGGCCTGCAGCGATGCACGTGACTCGGCATCGATCACTGGCCCAAGATCCGTGCGGGGCAACCCGGGATCATCCACGATCAGCTCATTCATCGCACCGATCAGTCCCTTGATCAGCTCATCAGCGGTATCGTCCGGCAGGAACACGATGCGGAGTGCCGAGCAACGCTGGCCAGCTGAACCGAAAGCTGACTGGATCACATCGTCGATGACCTGCTCGCGAAGCGCGGTGGTGTCCACAAACATGCCGTTGAGACCGCCCGTCTCTGCAATCAACGGAATGATCGGGCCGTCACGGTCTGCCAAAGTCTTGTTGATGATGCGCGCCGTCGTCGTTCCACCTGTAAAGCAAACGCCCGACACGCGAAGATCACTGATCAGCTTTGCACCCACACTCTCACCGCCGCCCGGCAACAGGTGCAGCGCTTCAACAGGCAAGCCAGCCTTCTGAAACAACTTCACCGCTTCAAACGCGATCAGTGGGGTCTGCTCTGCTGGTTTCGCAACGACCGAATTTCCTGCCGCGAGCGCCGCCGCTATCTGCCCTGTGAAAATGGCGAGAGGAAAATTCCAGGGGCTGATGCAGCAGAAGACGCCCCTGCCGTGCAGGGAGATATGGTTCGTCTCTCCTGTTGGTCCCGGCAGTTTCTGGGCAGTGGTAAACTCGGCCTCAGCCTGCATTGCGTAGTATCGGCAGAAATCGACGGCCTCCCGCACTTCGGCAATTCCATCAGCGAGCGTTTTGCCGGCTTCGCGTGCCATGAGCGCGATAAGCCGCTCGGCATTCTCTTCAAGAATATCCCCCATCGCGCGCAGATGCTTCGCTCGTTCGGCGCCNCCAAGCGCGTCCCAAGCCGGTTGGAATTTCACCGCAGNGTCCAGTGCCTTGTCGATATCGTCTTCCTGCGCCTCTCGGCAGCTGCCNAGAACCGTTTCGGTATCAAACGGCACACGGACCATATCACCGCCGCCGGTCACGGCTTTTCCGGAAACGATCGGGCCAGCGGCAATGGCNGGGCTGTCGCGGAAGCTNTTGATCGCTGCGGCCATGTCNTCNCGCACGCTGCGCTGGCTGAGATCCAGGCCAGAGGAGTTGCGNCGTTCGGCACCNTAGAGGCGNGGCGGAGTTGGAATGCGAGGATGGCGCCGGGGCCCGACTTCAACCTTCACAATCGGGTCGGCGACAACCTGTTCCGGTGGCACGTCCGGGTCGAGGAAGGAATGAACGAAGCTGGTGTTGGCNCCATTCTCCAGCANGCGCCGNACCAGGTAGGGCAACANATCNTTGTGGGCTCCGACCGGCGCATAGACGCGTACACGGCGACCAAGTCCGGCCGCGCCGTAGAGCGCTTCGCCCATCCCATGCAGGCGCTGGAATTCGAACGCCGAATTGCCAATCTCTTCCGACAGCATCTCAATTGCTGCAACCGAGTGTGCATTGTGTGTCGCGAACTGAGGATAAATCGCATCCTTCGCTTCCAGCATCTTTCGNGCACAGGCCAGGAAATGAAAGTCCGTGCCCGCCTTCGTTGTGAAGACCGGAAAGTTCGCATACCCCTCGATATGCGCATGCTTGATTTCGCTGTCCCAATACGCCCCTTTGACCAGGCGCACCATGAAGCGATGCCCTGTCTGGGCGGCCAGATCCTTCACACGTTCGATTACATCGCCCGCACGCTTCTGATAGGCCTGAACGGCCAGACCAAGACCATTCCAATCCTTCAGTGATGGCTCCCGCGCCAGTCGGTCAAGGATTTGCAGGCTGAGAACCAGACGGTCTGCCTCCTCTGCATCGAGACAGAGATTGATATTCGCCTTCGCAGCACGTTCACACAATTCGAGCACGGATGGATACATTTCATCCATGATCTGGGCCCGGTTCACTGCTTCGTACCTTGGGTGAAGCGCGGACATTTTAACGGAAACGCCATTCGCTTGTTCGGGCGGCGTTGACGGGTCCTTGTCAGCGGCCACGCCGTCAATCGCATTCTGATAGGCTTTCAGATACCGGATCGCATCGTCTTCCGTGCGCGCACCCTCCCCCAGCATGTCAAAGCTGAAATGCGCAGCATCCCCGGCCTTCACCATCCGGCGCCCGCGCTTCTGAGCGTCTTTCACCGTGCGACCGAGTACAAATTGCTCGCCCATGATGCGCATTGCCTGCATCATGGCGGCGCGGATAACCGGTTCACCGCTTTCGCGGATCAGTCCCTGAATGAATTTTGCTGGTCCCTTTTTCAGGCTGGCGGGCACACCAATCACCTGCCCGGTCAACATCAGACCCCATGTCGAGGCATTCACCAGCCAGGATTCCGACTGCCCCTGATGGGCGCTCCAGTCGCCGGAACGGATCTTCTCGGCAATCAGTTCGTCGCGCGTCTCGGCGTCCGGCACACGCAGCAAGGCTTCGGCCAGACACATCAGCGCGAGGCCTTCCGCATTGGACAGGCCGAACTCCTCCAGGAAGCTTTCCATCATGCCTTTGTCACGGCCGCGGGCGCGCGCTGTCTCAACCAGTTCGAGCGCCCGACGCATCGTCGCCTGTCGCAAATCGTCTGAGAGTGGCACCTGTTTGAGCAGGTCCTCCAGCAGGGCCTCCTCGTCAGCAAACTTGATACGGTCGAGGGAGTGCCAGTCGATTTTGTCCAGCGCGAGCGTGTCAGCCATAAAGAATCCGGTTCAGTTCGTGTGAGCCTTGGGGCGAGAGATCAATTTTCAGCCTGAATCGACACAAACCGGGCAAGTTCTGCCCTGATCTGAGCCTACTCAGAAATTTGTATATCTTTTCAAATGTCCCAATGCGAGAGAAGTTCAACGCAGAGGCGCCTCTTTACGCAGTCGGCCAACGCGGTCACATTGGCGCCCGACTGCTGGGGCTGTTGAAGGAGCGCTCATGCGCATCATGCTCGTAACCGACGCCTGGGATCCGCAGGTTAATGGTGTCGTGCGCACCATGAAGCGCGTGATCCAGGAAACCGAGGCGATGGGCCATGTCTGGGAGATCGTGCATCCCGGCCAGGGGTTTCGGACGATGCCATTGCCTACCTATCCGGAGATCAAGCTGGCCCTGTTCGCCCGCCGCCGGATTGAGGATCGGTTCCACGAGTTTGAACCCGACGCGATACATATCGCGACAGAAGGCACACTCGGTATGGCAGGGCGGGCCATGTGCCTGACCGTGAAACACCCCTTCTCGACCGCCTACCACACACGCTTTCCTGAGTATGTCTCAGCGCGTCTGCCGATNCCGACACAGGCTGGCTATTCCTTTGTGCGCTGGTTCCACAAGTATTCGGGCAAGGTCATGGTGCCGACGCCGTCCATGGTGAAAGAGTTGGAAGCGCAACGCTTCATCAATCTCGTCGCCTGGAGCCGCGGCGTCGATACCGAGATGTTCAACCCGTCTCGCCGTATCGAGGAAGGCCAGCCNGGAGATCCTTTTGAAGGGCTGCAACGTCCGATCTTCCTGAATGTCGGCCGCGTGGCGGTAGAGAAGAATATCGAAGCGTTTGCCGAACTGGATTTGCCCGGCACAAAAGTCATCATCGGAGACGGCCCGCAGCGCGAAGAGCTTCAGAAACGCTACAAGGACGTTGTTTTCCTGGGGGCGAAATTCAACGAGGAACTCGCCGCATGCTATGCAAGCGCAGACGTGTTCGTTTTCCCAAGCCTGACAGACACGTTCGGTCTGGTAGTGTTGGAAGCCATGGCATCGGGCACACCCGTCGCAGCCTATGATGCGACTGGTCCTCGCGATGTGATCCCCGGCTCAAATGCCGGAACGATTACCGCCGTTGGGGGAAATCTCTCCGAGGGCGCTGTCGCGTGCCTGGCGCTTAGCCGCGAAACCTGCCGCACCTATGCCGAGACATATAGTTGGCGAGCCTGCGCAGAAGCCTTCATCGAGAACCTGCAGCCACTGCCCGCGCCAGCCCGCAAACGATTCTGGCAGAAATTGCGGCTGCGACGGAAGAAGAAGCCGGTCCTGCCGACGATCTAAAAGGGACTAACGTGTCTCGCGCTTGCTTTTGCGAGCCAGTTGTTCGGCAATCTCCTGTTGCGCGATACGTACATCGTCCGGGAGCGGAATCAGGCCTTTTTCAAGTAGATACCCCTCCGGGCCCATGGCCTGATCTGACACAAACTCACGCACGAATTCCGCCAGGCCGGGAACTAGCGGCAAATTCTGGTCCTTCACGTAAATATACATGCTGCGCGACAAGCCATACTCGCCCGAGGCAATCGCTTCGAACGAAGCCTCCACGCCATCCAGCCGGGCCGCCTGAACGCGGTCGCCATTCTGTTCCAGGAATGAATAGCCCAGCACGCCTACGGCCGTTGGCGTCTTGATGAGAGACTGGATGATCGCCGTATCGTTTTCGCCAAGATCAATCCACGCGCCATCGGTACGGATCGTATGGCTGCGCAGCTTGAAGGCATCAGGATCTGACTGCTTCAGCGCGACAAGATCAGGAAAGGCCAACGCCCCCTGCTCCATGCCCAGTTCAACGAAGGCATCCCGAGTGCCTGACGTTGGCGGCGGTCCCAGCACCATGATCGGTTCATTCGGCAGGTCGGGATTGATCGCAGACCATTTCTCATAGGGATTTGCCTGAAAGCCACCCTGTCCATCCGGCACCTCCGCCGCCAGCGCCAAGAAGACATCCTTCTTGGAAAGCTCCAGCGGNGGNGCAGACCGNGCATTCGCCAGCACAATGCCATCAAATCCNACGGACAAAGCCGTCACATCCGTGATCCCGTTACTCGCACACAGCGCCTGCTCACTCTCCGTGATCGAGCGGGAGGCATCCGAAATGGATGGCCGGTCCGGCCCTATCTTCTGGCAGAATGTCTTGAAGCCGCCCCCTGTCCCCGTTGTTTCGACAATAGGCGTTGGGAACCGGGTCGTGGCGCCAAAGCGTTCGGCAACAGTCGTCGCAAACGGCGCAACAGTGGACGACCCCACAATACGGATCTTGTGCGTCCCGTCCGCAGCAATCGGCGGCGGCGGGATAACGTCTCCGGTCTCAAGCTCGGAGAGATCGGTTCGCCCACAGCCCGCCACAACGACCAGCAAAAGCGCGACAAGACAGTGGCCGTATCTGGCAATCATTCGGGAACAAACTCCGGTAGCAAAAGCAGGACCCCACAACGCGTAGGAGGGGCTGTACTGGCCTTAAATCAAGGCCCTAATTCGTTCAATGGCATGTGTCGGTGACAGAAATTTCAGCCGACACAAAATTTTTTCTTGCGTCCCGAAAAAGAGTCCCCTACATGCCCGTTTCGAAATCGATGTGGCGGACATCTGGGCCAACCCTTAAACTGGGGGCCCCCTGTACTAACGCCCAAAGCTGGTTAAAAGCCCTTTGGAGGTTAGGTGTCATGCACTCCTATGCTACTCCCTATAATATTGTTGCCGATGAGCAGCCTGANCTGCCTGTGTGGTGCTTCCGCCCAGAGCGTGTAACGGCTGCTGCGAAATGGTTNCGGGAGAAATTCCCGGGCGAGCCATTCTANGCGGTGAAAGCCAATCCGGGCGAGCATGTGCTCGAAGCCCTTTGGGAAGCTGGTGTACGCAGTTTCGACACGGCCTCGCTGCCGGAGATCGAACTGATCCACCGCAAATTCCCGGGCGCCCGCATGGCGTTCCTTCACCCGGTGAAGAACCGCCGCGCCATTCAGCGCGCCTATCATGAATTCGGCGTACGCATCTTCGTCACCGACACGATGCAGGAACTCTACAAGATTCTTGAGGAAACCGGCTACGCCAAAGACCTCACGATCATTGTACGGATTGCTGTATCCTGCGATGGCGCAGCTCTGCCGCTGGCTGGAAAATTCGGGGCGAGCGCGGAAGATGCGACAGAAATCCTGCGCGAAGCCCGCCGCTATGCGGATGAGCTGGGCGTGTCCTTCCATGTCGGCAGCCAGGCCATGAAACCCACCGCCTGGTGGACCGCGATGGCGGACGTCTCCCGCATCATCATCGCGGCNTCCGTCACGGTCGACATCGTGGATGTTGGCGGCGGCTTCCCATCGATCTATGCGGACAATCCGCCCCCGTCGCTGGAAGACTATGCCGCCATGGTGGAGCAGGCCTTCGAGAACATGTACGTTCTTGAAAACGCCGAATTGTGGTGTGAGCCCGGCCGTGCGCTGGTCGCAGAATCCGAAAGCCTGCTGACCCGTATCGAGCAGGTTCGTGACGACGCGATCTACATCAATGATGGCTCCTATGGTGCCCTCTACGATGCTGTGCACGAACGTTGGTCATTCCCGATGCGGGCGCTGCCCGGTGACGGACGCAATCTTGGCCGCCTGGTNGAGTACACCGTTTACGGACCGACATGCGATTCGACTGACAAGTTCCCGGCAAAGGTCTGGCTGCCCGCCGGCCTCGTGGAAGGTGACTATGTCGAATTCGGAAACCTCGGCGCTTATGGCCGCGCCATGTCCAGCCGCTTCAANGGCTTNGGCGCAACCGAAGTTGCCCGCGTCCATGATGCTCCTTGGCCGAGCCTCTACAATGCGGTTGGCGCAGAAGTGATCTCGATCGGCGCGTCCGGCACACGCTGAACGTTTGGAAACCCGTATCGCCTGAGGACAAGCGCCAGATCCGGCACGTCTTCAGGCGAAGAGGTCAGCCANGCATGNCCACCAATCCCGCGCGCTTCGGTCTCCGGAGGCAGAACACGGATCGTCTGCCGTGCGATCGCCGCGCCTGAATCAATGTAGCTGACGGGTCGCGGCGCGCTCGCCACAAGTTGCGCTCGGACGAGCGGGAAATGCGTGCAA
Organism: Hyphomonas sp. TMED31; assembly: GCF_002172815.1. Classification (NCBI taxonomy): domain Bacteria; kingdom Pseudomonadati; phylum Pseudomonadota; class Alphaproteobacteria; order Hyphomonadales; family Hyphomonadaceae; genus Hyphomonas; species Hyphomonas sp. TMED31. Next base: position 15,432 of record NZ_NHCK01000030.1, read on the forward strand.
GCCAGCACCACCGTGTCAATCCGGTCTCCGCCCTCTGCATCAAACAGGGGCGCCTGCGCAGCTGCGAAGGCATCAATCGGCAGATCTTCGCCCCGCGCATGTGCCTCGGCCAGCTTTACCAGNTCGATGCTGCCATGCATCACAACGTCAACATCCNGGGCGAACTGAGAGATCAGCTCCGCCGTATAGGCTCGCCGCACCGTGCCGGGCGTTGCAAGCAGGCCGATGGTGCGGGATTGGGTCAATTGCGCCGCTGGCTTGATGGCCGGCACCGTTCCGACAACCGGAATATCCANCACCGCCCGCACGTCGGCCAATGCGAGCGTTGAGGCTGTATTGCAGGCAATGACGAAAACGTCTGGCTGGACCTGNTCGCACAATGCCTTGGCNACCTTCGGCAAACGCTCNCGCAGGGCATCGTCCGACTTGTCGCCATAGGGGAAAAAGGCGGAGTCTGCCGAGTAATGGATGCCCAATGCTGGCCCAAGNGCCCGGATTTCCTCGACAACNGTCAATCCCCCCATGCCGGAATCGAACACCAACACCCGCCCACGCGCGGGAGACGGAACGAAGTTCGGGGGGAGAGCATCAATGGCCATTAGGTATTCGGTGTTGGCATGTTGGTGTGGCGGAATCGGGGCGTTGGAGCCGCTCTGGCACGAGTCTTGTTGTGCAGCGCAGCATGAAAGGGTATGTCTGGTTCAGGACCATAAGGAAACATCATGCTTGATTTTTGGCTAACTCCCTGGCGCGCCGGGCTATCCATGACGGCCGCAACGCTGGAAACCATGATAGCTGCGCAGAAAAGCGCGTCCATTCTGGCCCCAAAAGGCGTGGCCACCCCCGTGACTGAAGACACTCTGCGGGATGCGTTCCAGATCGCTGCGGATGTGAACTTGCGCCGCTGGGAGGATACGGCTGGCGCACTGCAACGCCTGCCAAACTGGATGCATGAACTGCACGCCATGCCGGGCAACATGGTGACAGACTGGTTCGACGCCGCACGCCGGGGCACGGGCAAACCCTAGTCTGACGGCTCGTCTTCTCGTGCGGCCGGAAGCCAGACTCCGAACGCAGACCCCTCCCCGATCCGGGTCTCAACTGAAAACCCGCCGCGATGGTGCGCCATGATGTGCTTCACGATGGCGAGACCGAGCCCCGTGCCGGTGATCTTGCCGCCGCGACTCTGATCTGCGCGATAGAAGCGCTCGCCGAGGCGCGGCAGGTGNTCGCGCTCGATGCCNGGCCCCTGATCCTCGACCCGCATCCAGATCGCCCGCTCTTGCGTGCCCGGCCGTCCCGCCGCAGGGAGCAGCGTCATGCGTTCGCTGCTGGCCCAGCTCTGAGCCGCCTTGATCCGCGCGTCCGCCATGCCCGGCGCCATGCCGAAGCTGAGCGTGACCTGCCCGCCCGCCTTCGAATACTTCAACGCGTTCGAAACGAGGTTTTCCACCACTTGGATCATCTCGTCCCGGTGGGCGATCACGGGCAACGGCCCCTCATCGGATTTAACGACCAGATTGACCCCCTTCTCCGCCGCAATGGCGCTGAAGGCATGCGTTGCATCCGACACGATATGTCGAAACTCTTCCCGCTCGCGCGGAGACACATGTTCAGAGGACTCAATACGCGACAAGGACAACAAATCGGCGATCAANCGCGACATGCGTTCCGTTTCACCCGCCATGATNGCCAGNAANCGATCCCAGGAATCCTTGTCGTCCTTGGCGGGCCCACGCATNGTTTCGATGAAGCCCGACAGAGCCGTCAACGGTGTGCGCAATTCGTGGCTGGCATTGGCAAGGAAGTCAGATCGCGCCCGCGCGGCACGGCGAACAGGTGTCAGATCCTCAAGCACCACAAGCGTCCGCTTGGCCCGGCCCGGACGTGAAACATGCGCGCGCCAGGTTTCATCCGGCCCACTTTCAACCTCGACCGTCATGGGTTCGACCGTACCGGTTTCGATGGCGTTCTCGATGGCAGAGAGAAGGCCCGGCGAACGGATTACAGTGCTCGCGCGGGGATTTACCCGTCCATCCAGGCGCAAGATGAATTCGGCTTCCTCATTCATGGTGACGATGCGTTGATCGTCATCCACCTCAAATGCCGGCAGGGGCAAAGCATCCAGCAAAATGGCTGATTCCGGCGTTTTCGGNGTTGTGGACAGTGGCTCAACCGCCAGTCGTGGGCTGAGCGGAAGTACGCTCGCAGTCCCCACAAAAATGGCGGTGGCAACCGACACGACCACAAGGATCGCCGCGATCACCTCAATGAGNCCGACCGCCCCGGTTATCCACATCAGCAACAGGATGAAGGAGAAGCACCCAACCAGAGTGACAAAGTCCCGTGCCCGACGCGAAAGAGCCGTACGGGTGGACCGCTTTTCCTCCGCTGACAGGCCGTCGCTCATTCATGCTCCTGTTAACAAACTGCCCAAAGACACATTGTTCGGAAGCCGCTAATACGCGCGCAGAGATCTGCCAAGCCCCTCGCCGCGTATCGATAAGAAGTGCGATCATTATACAACTACANTAGATTATTGAAAAACGATAATTTATCATTGACAGTCGACTAGGGCAGGCGTATCCGACAACCAGAACAGGGAGCGATGCCGACGGCATGACACGATCAATTCTTCTTATCAGCTCGGCAATTCTGACGGCTTGCGCATCTTCACAGGCAAATTTGCCCGGAATTGACGGCAATCGTGAGGAAATTTTTGCCGTTGCGCCNGATGCACCGGCGGAATGGGCGAATACCGGCGTCGTGGGCACAGCGCCAACAGGTGATTGGCTGTCGCAATTCGATGACCCCATCATGGAAAGCCTTGTCCGCGAGGCGCTCGCCAACAGTCCTACCCTGGAATCCCGCGCCGCTCTTGTGCGCGCCGCAGAAGCATCCATCCGTACGGCGCGTTCACAACGCCTGCCCAGCGTCGACGGCACGATCAGCACCGGCGTCACCTCGAACGCGTTCGAGATCGGCAACGATCTTGAGCGGTCGACCGACGGNATTTACGGGCTTGGCCTNGANGCCAGCTGGGAAGCCGATCTGTGGAATCGTCTCGGGCGTGGCATCGCCGCCGCTGAAGCAGACCTTGCCGCGAGCGAAGCCGACCTCGCCGCAGCAGAACTGTCCATCAGCGCGCAAACCGCTATCGCATGGATCAATCTGAATGCTGCCCTCGCGCAGGAACGCGTCGCCGTTCTGACCTATGAAGCGCGTGACCGCGTTCGCATTCTGACCGAGCGCCGCTTCCAGCGCGGCCTCGCCGAAGCGCTGGATGTCCGCACCGCGCGCAGCACCGTCGCCGGCGCCGAGGCCGATATNGCCCAGCGTCGCCAGGCGGCGGGAGAAGCCGCTCGCCGGCTTGAAATCCTGCTGGGTCGCTACCCGGCCACTGAAATCGAGGCCACTGCCGAATTGCCAGCGCTTGACCCGCTGATCGTTGAGAGCAATCCGATGCGCCTTCTGGCCCGTCGTCCGGACGTCGCCAGCGCCGAAGCCAGCGTCGTCGCCGCCGGCCTGCGGGCTGAACAGGCGCGGCTTGCGCTGCGCCCCTCCCTTCGCCTGACNGGNACGTTCTCGACCAGCGAATCCGAATTCGCTGACATGGTAGACCCNGAACGCATCGCCGCGCGCGTAGTCGCCAGCCTGATCCAGCCTTTGTTCACCGGNGGTCGCCTGGATGCGCAGCGCGACACCGCCATCGCCCAAGCCGAATCTGCCATCGCCAATTACGCAAATGCGGCGCTGACGGCATGGGGTGAAGTGGAAGATGCCATCGCAGCGGACACGTATATCGCCCAGCAGGAAGATGCCCTGCTTCGCGCGCTGGAAGAAGCGCGTCTGGCCGAAGAGCTNGCCGAGCGCCAATANACAAGCGGCACGATCACCATCTTCAACCTGATCGATGCCCAAACCCGCAGGCTGACGTCTGAAAGCCAGCTCGTGGCCGCCCGCGCGTCACGTGCCTCGAACCGGNTTTCCTATCACCTCGCCCTCGGCGGCGGTCTCCCCGTGCAAACCGCCGCAACTCCAACACAAGCCCCTCAAGATAACGCCGCAGAATAGCGGCAGGAGAATAAACTATGGGACGCGTCATTTCAGTTCTGCTGCCAATCGGCATCCTCGCCGTGGTCGGTGTCGGCGGCATGATCGCCTTGTCCGCCATCCAGCCGGAGCCGGAAAAGGCTGAAGAGGCGCGCGGCGGGCTCAACGTTTTTGCCGAACCCGTTCGCCGGACGGATCTGACGCTGGTCGTGGAATCCCAGGGCGAAGTGAANCCGCGCCGCGAAATCATTGTNGCACCGCAGATCTCCGGCCGCATCTCGTATGTCTCACCAGACTTCATCGATGGCGGCTTCATCAACAAGGGCCANCTNCTGGTACGTGTCGAAGCGGCNGATTATGAGCTTGCAGTTGTCCGCGCACAGTCTTCTGTCGCCAGCGCCGAGCAGGCACTTGCCCGCGAAGAAGCAGAGGCCGAACTCGCCCGTCAGGACATNCTGGATCTTGGCATCGCGGACGCCTCTCCCCTGGCCCGGCGCGAGCCGCAGCTGGCCGAAGCCCGTGCGTCACTCGAATCTGCCAAGGCACAATTGAAAGATGCCCAACTCGCGCTTGACCGGACCGCCGTCTATGCGCCGTTTGCTGGCCGCGTGCGTGAACGCAATGTGGACATCGGACAAGTCGTGTCAGTCGGTCAGTCCCTGGGTCAGATCTTTGCCAACGACGTTGTCGAGGTTGCCCTGCCTCTGAAGGACGCCGAAATGGGCCGCCTTGGCCTGCCACTTGCCTTCAGCTCAACGAAGGAGAAGCCGGGCCCGGATGTCACCTTCCGCGCAACTGTTGGCGGTGTGGAACGTGAATGGCACGGTCAGGTTGTCCGGACGGCTGCGGCGGTGAACTCCCAGACCCGTCAGATCAATGTGATTGCCGAACTTCAGGATCCCTATGGTGCGGGTGCGGANGGTGATGCGCCAATGGCCCCCGGCCTGTTCGTCAGTGCCACGGTNCAGGGCGAAACCCTGAACGATGTGCTGGTCGCGCCACGCGGTGCCCTGCGCGGACAGGACCGCCTGTTCATTGGCCTTCCGGATGAAGGCCAGCTGTCCATCCGCAATGTGGACCTGATCTATTCAGATGCCGATGGTGCCTATATCGCCTCCGGTGCCGAGCCNGGCGAGTTGGCCATTGTCAGTCCCATCCAGGCNCCCTTCGACGGCATGAACATTACGGTCATGCAGCGCATGGAAGATGGCACGATCAAGGTTTACGAGCCCAAGCGGGCAGATGAGACAATGTCCGGCGATTCCCCAACTCTGGCATCGACCGGTGAGGGAGCAGCGCAATGAGCAGCATTGTCGCCTGGTTTGCTCGNAACGCGGTTGCCGCAAACCTCCTGATGATCGTCGCCTTCGTCGGCGGAGTGTTCGGTTACACCAAGATGGAACAGGAAATGTTCCCGGTGGTGAACATTTCCGGCGCATCGGTTTCCGTTTCCTGGAATGGTGCGTCACCACAAGACGTTGAAGAACAGATTGTCACGCGGATCGAAGAAGCCGTTGCGGACATCAACGGCCTCGACCGGATCACATCCATCGCCAATGAAGGCATGGGCGTGGTCAANATCAANGGCCGNGACGATATCGACATGCAGGAATTCCTCGACGAGGTGAAACTCCGCGTCGACCAGATCAACAACCTTCCGCAAGCNGCCTTCGAACCTCAGGTTCAACGCTGGGAGCAGCGCAATGCCTTCATGGGGATCGCCATTCACGGCGACGTTGACCCCCGCACGCTGAAACGTCTCGCAGACAATGTGCGCGACGACATCGCGAATATTCCCGGCGGCGAGTTGGCNCAATTGCAGGGTGTTATCTCAGAACAGGTCAATATTGAAGTGTCNGAAGACGCCCTGCGTCGCTATGGTCTTAGCTTCAGTGATGTGGCGAATGCCATTCGCCGGTCATCCCTGAACTCNTCGGGTGGGCGCATTGAATCATCGACAGGTGATGTGTCGATCACGGCGCGGCAGCTCGCCGATACAGCTGACCAGTTCGGCAACATCATCATCCGGCAGACCACCGAGGACGGCACGATCCGCGTCGATGATGTCGCTCAGATCGATGATGGATTCGTNACCGACAAATTCAGCGCACAGTTCAATGGCGACCCNACAGCGTTCGTCATGATCCGTTCGCCGGATACGATGCACATCGTCGACTATACGGACAATTTCAAGAAATACATCGAGCAGGCCAACGACCCNTCCAACGGNATCCTGCCGCAAGCCGTGAAGATCGACATTCTCTGGGACGATTCCGAGGCATTCAAGGCGCGGATGGATTTGATCACGGAATCCGCCATGATGGGCGCCGTGCTCGTGATGCTGGTGCTGGTCCTCTTCCTGCGGCCGACTGTTGCCCTGTGGGTGACCATCGGAATCATGACGGCCTTTGCGGGCGGCATTCTNCTCCTCCCCTATTTCGGCGTCTCATGGAACATCCTGTCCACCTTCGCCGTGCTGCTGGTGATCGGGGTGATCGTGGATGACGCGATCATTGTGGGTGAGAACATTCACCGAGAGATCGAAAGCGGGCGACGCGAAGGGCTCGATGCGGCCATTGTCGGCACCCAACTGGTCNTGAAACCNGTGATCTTCGGTGTTCTCACCACCATNATCGCCTTCCTGCCCTGGGCATTCATTACNGGCCCGACCCGCATGTTCACGCAGCAGATCACCTTCGTGGTTGTCGCAGCGCTGATCTTCTCGATTATCGANTGCATGCTGATCCTGCCGAGCCATCTGGCGCACATGAAGCAGCAGAAGTTTGACGGGCCGTCGGGGCGCTTCCTGAAAATCCAGCGTCGCATTGCGGACAGTTTGCTCTGGTTTGCGAACAACATCTACAAACCCGTACTCGAACTCGCGATCCGGTTCCGATANGCNACCGTGGTCTTTTTCTTCTGCCTGTTCTTCCTTGCAACACAGGTCTCCGGAAAGGGCATCGTGCCGTTCAAATTCATGCCGGAAATCGAGGCTGANCTCATTCAGGTCGACATCGATATGCCGGACGGCACCCCCTATTCCCGCCTCATCCAGATTCGGGACCAGCTACAGGCCGGTATCAAGAAGACCAAGGAAGTCACGGATGCGAAGTATCCGGACATTGAAGGCGGGCTTGTCACCGACGCCTCTGTTGTTGCCGCGGATGGTCGGGTGCAGGCATGGGTCGGCCTGCTGCCACCGGAAGAACGTCCGCAGGGCGTGCGCTCAAAGGACATTTCCGAGCAGATGCGCAACTATGTCGGCGAAATTCAGGATGCCGAGGAAATCAGCTTCGACTTCACGTTCAATGATGAACAGAGCGGCGTTCGCTTTGCCTTGAACCACAATGATCTTGACCGCCTGAGGGAAGCCGCCGCAGCCGTGAAGGCGCAGCTTGCGACCTATTCCAACACCTANGACATCGGGGACAATCTCTCGTCCGCAGCAGAAGAGATCCGTATCTCGCTGAAGCCCGGCGCCGAAACACTGGGCATCACGCTAGCCGATGTGTCAGACCAGCTCCGACAGGCTTATTATGGTGAAGAGGTTCAGCGCCTGCCACGAGACGGGGAAGACGTGCGCGTCATGGTGCGCCTGCCNGAATCGGCTCGGGAAGATCTCGACAGCATCGACACACTTCGCATCCGGACATCTGACGGCCGCGAAATCCCCATCACNCAGGTCGCAGAGTTCAATTATGCCCCCGGCATCAACCGCATTGTCCGGCGCAACCGCACACGTTCCGTATCCGTCTATTCCGAAGTGATGGGCGAAGGCGGGCGCGGTCAGATCATGTCCGCCATGGAAGAGGAATTCTGGCCTGATTTCGCACGCCAGTTCCCGGANGTGCAACGCGGCGANGCNGGCGGCTTTGAGGAAGAACAGAAATTCTTCAGCGAAATNGGTCGCCTTATCCTGATCGCCATNGGCACGATGTATATCCTGCTGGCCGTCGCGTTCCGTTCCTATGCCCAGCCGCTCCTGCTGATGATGGCCCTGCCCTTCGCATATGCTGGTGCNGTCTTTGGGTTGTGGGCCTTTAANACGCCTATGGCGATGTTCTCCTTCTTTGGCATCGCTGCGGCGGCAGGCGTCGTGATCAACGACAACCTCGTGCTGATCGATTATGTGAACCGCCGGCGCGACGAAGGCGCAGGCGCGGTTCAGGCCCTGGTCGATGGCGGCGTCTCGCGGTTCCGTCCGATCCTGCTGACATCGGTCACGACATTCGTCGGCATCCTGCCCCTGATTGCGGAAAAGTCTGTTCAGGCACAATTCCTGAAACCGATGGTCGTGTCGCTTGGCTCTGCCGTTGCCTTTGCCCTGTTTGTCTCCCTGCTCATGGTTCCGACNCTGTATGCCGTAGGCGTGGAGATTGGGCGCGTGTTCCGCTGGACATGGGGCGGCAAGCCNTTCCGCCANATNGGCGAAACCTATAGTGGTCAGGTCACCATTGACGAAGATGAACTGATCGGAACCAGCCGCGATAGCACCCTTGGCCACGCGGCCCCAGCCGAATAGACTGGGATCAATCTTGGATACGGGCCTGGCCGCATGCGCGCTGGGCCGCATCCTTTTATTGGAGAGACCTTGATGAAGAAACTCATGCTCGGGGCCGCATCGATTGCCCTGCTCGCAGCATGCGGCCCNGCCGCTCAGGAAGAAACCGCCACTCCCGCCGAGGCAACGGAGGCGACATCCACATCTGCAACAACACCCAACGCAGACGGAAAATATGTGACGCCNGAAGGGCTGGAACTGTCTGCCGCTGANTATTGGGGCGATTGGGGGGTCGACCTGACCCTTCGCGACGAAACAGTTGATCCGGGCGATGATTTCTACACATACGCAAACGGCAAATGGCTCGACAGCTTTGTCATCCCGAGCGACCGCACACGGTANGGTGCCTTCACCCTGCTGGCNGAAAAGTCCGAGCAGCGCGTCCTGAACATTATCCAGGAACTTGCTGAAGCCGAGCCTGATCCATCCACGCTCGAAGGCAAGGTTGCGTCCGTATACAACGCCTATATGGACACAAGCGGGATTGAGGCCGCCGGTCTGGCGCCTGCCACGCCATACCTCAGCAAGATTGAAGGCCTGTCCAGCCGCGAAGACCTCGCCAAGCTGTTTGCCGCCACNGGGTACTCCTCCCCGATTGCGGGCTGGGTCGATGTCGATTCCAAACAGACCGACCAGTACATCTTCTATGTCACGCAATCCGGNCTCGGCATCGGAGACCGCGANTANTATCTGACNGANAGCGANAAGAATCTCGANATCCGCGCAGCTTACAAGACCATGCTGGCCACGCTTCTGACTGAAGCAGGCTACGACGATCCCGAGGCGGCTGCCGATCGCGTCATCGCGCTCGAGACCCGCATGGCCGAGGCGCATTGGGACCGCGCAGCTGGCCGCAATCGCAACCTCACCTACAACAAGATGACCCGCGCCGAGCTTGAAGCCCTGGCCGGAGACTTCCCGCTGGCAACCATGCTGATGGATCTCGGCCTGAACGGCGAAGACGNGTTCGTCGTACGTCAGGTTACGCCAACNGCGGAAGAAATCGAGGAGAACGGCCTGACGCCGGAACAGGTCGAGAAGGTTTCGGGCGGCGGCATTGCCGGNCTGTTCGAGATCATGCAGACNGCACCTCTCGAAGACTGGCAGGCTTACCTTGCNGCACACTTCCTGATCGACCATGCCGATGTGCTGCCCAAGCGCCTCGATGAGGCGACCTTCGAATTCTACGGCAAGACCCTTGGCGGCGCGGAAGAACAGCGTGAGCGCTGGAAGCGTGCCGTATCCACCGTCGAAGGCTCCGTCGGTGAAGCTGTTGGCAAAGTATATGCGGACCGCTTCTTCCCTGCCGAGAACAAGGCGGCCATGGACGAACTCGTCGCCAATCTGCGCCTGGCCATGAACAGCAATCTCGACGAGATCGAATGGATGGGCGAGGAAACCAAGGTCGAGGCACGTGACAAGCTCGCGAAGTTCACACCGAAGATCGGCTATCCCGAGAATTTCGAGACCTATGAACAGTTGAATGTCGGCCCGGACGCGTTTGCGAACAATATGGCCGTCAATGACTGGGCCTGGAAGGACATGATCTCCCAGCTCGGCCAGCCGATTGACCGCACCGAATGGTTCATGCTGCCGCAAACGGTCAACGCGTATTATTCGCCGAACCGCAACGAGATCGTGTTCCCGGCCGCAATCCTTCAGCCTCCCTTCTTCAACCTGACGGCAGATCCTGCCGTGAATTATGGCGCCATTGGCGGCGTGATCGGTCATGAAATCGGTCACGGGTTTGATGATCAGGGCGCCAAGTCTGATGGAAATGGCACGCTGCGGAACTGGTGGACCGCCGAAGACGAGGCCAATTTCAAGGCCAAGACCGGTGCGCTGGTTGAACAGTACAACGCGCTCTGCCCGCTGGACGAGGGCGAAACCTGCGTCAACGGCTCCCTTACCCTCGGCGAGAACATCGGCGACCTGGGCGGCCTCTCCATGGCCTACAAGGCCTACAAGCTGAGCCTGGACACCGATGGCGACGGCACAATCAGCGCAGAAGAGGAAGCGCCCGTCATCGACGGCCTGACCGGCGATCAACGCTTCTTCCTGTCCTGGGCACAGGTCTGGCGCTCCAAATACCGTGAGGAAGCCACGCGTCGCCAATTGCTGACCGACCCACACTCTCCGCCGGTCTACCGCGTGAATGGCGTGGTTCGTAACCTCGCCGAATGGTATGACGCTTTCAACGTTACCGAGGATAACGAAATGTACCTGCCTCCGGAACAACGCATCCGGATCTGGTAAATCTCGTAAACCGTAGGTTTTATTACAGTTGGCGGCGCCTGCGGGCGCCGCCATTTACGTGTTCTGAAGGATTTTTCCGGTACACCCGTGTTAGCGCCGAAACTGGCACATGGGTTGCATCGGTGTTCTTGAAGAAATCCTGTCTGGGAAAAACATGTTCAACAATTTGTTCAAATCGAAGAAATCTGCTGCCTCTGCCCCTGCGGCTGAGCGCGTTGAGCGAATGGTTGCCCCATCCCGCGAACGGCCCCGGCCAGCGCGCGCATCGGTCTATCGCGAGGCCAATGTCGTCTATGACACAGGCTACAAGCGCCGCGGCATCGTACTGGATCATTCTGATACAGGCGTGCGCCTTCGCTTTCCCACGAATGAGGGCATGCCCGAATTTGTAACACTCAACGCCATTGGCGTTGGAATTGTCGGCCCCGCCCGGGTCGTATGGCAAAAGGGCTCTGAGGCCGGTTTTCAGCTGGTCTGATCGCCCAAGCTCTTTCGCGCCAATTTGGCGGAATCCCTTGGCAAACCTGATTTCAGGGTCTTCAATGCCCTTTCCGCAAAGGAAAGGGACGCAAAATGGCTATCATGAAATCAGAACAGATCATGTCGGAATCGACCAAATCCTTCGAGGATGCGATTCAGACTGCCGTCACGCGATTTGACGCCACGGTCAAAGGTCTGGCCTCGGCCTATGTCAACGAGATGTACACCACCATCAAGAACGGCAAGATCGACAAATACCGCGTCAATCTTCAGATGACGTTCGAAGTCATGCCGCCGAAGGCTGACGACAAGGCCAAGCGCAAGAAGAAGTAACGCAGCCCATTTGGCAAAAACCGTTGAATCCTGGTTCGAGGGCCTTGAGCCTCAACAGCGCGAAATCGCAAACGCGCTCAAGGCCCTGATCGAACAGACAGGCCCTGCCCTGTCCTGCCAGCTGGCATGGGGTTTTCCATGCTGGAGCGGGAATGAGCGAATCTTCTCGATCGCCGCGTACAAGGACCGGTGCAATCTGCAGCTTTTCTATGGCGCGCAGCTCACCAACACATCGCCAGATCGCATCGAAGGCACTGGCAAGGCCCTGCGGCATGTAAAGGTCCGGTCGGTCGAAGACGTTGATGAAACAGTGAAGCAGATCGTTGCCGAAGCAATCCGGCTAGACGCAACCAACCCGCAACGCGTGCGCTGACCGGAACGCCATCTCGCAAAATTGATATCCGTCGAACACCACGTCTTCGCGATCCTCTTGACGAGTCCGGCCCGGAAGCGCTTTGTGTTCGCAACTGCAAAAAACCGAACCGGAAGGAAACTCCATGTCTGATCAAGATCCCGTCGTTATCGTCGGTATGGGCCGCACGCCCATGGGTGGTTTGCTCGGCGACCTTGCTGGCCTGACAGCCAGCGAACTGGGCGCCATCGCGATCGAGAAGGCCGTCAGCGAAGCCAAGCTCGCCCCCGGCGAAGCCAATGAAATCATCATGGGCAACTGCCTTCCTGCCGGCCAGGGACAGGCCCCTGCCCGTCAGGCCGGGTTCAAAGCCGGTCAGGACAAGGGCCTTGAAGCCACCACGATCAACAAGATGTGCGGTTCCGGCATGCAGGCCGCTGTCATGGCNCGCAATGCCATTCTCGCAGGCGATGCAAACATCGTGATCGCTGGCGGCATGGAATCCATGACCAACGCCCCGCACCTGATGCAGGTCCGCAAGGGCCACAAATACGGCNCCATGGCCGCTCAGGANCATATGGCGCTGGACGGCTTGTCTGATGCTTACAAGGGCGGCCCCATGGGCGAGTTCGCCGANATGATTGCCGGAGAGTACCAGTTCACCCGCGAGCAACAGGACGCCTACGCGCTGGAAACGCTGAAGCGGGCCCAGGAAGCGACAGCAAACGGCAAGTTCAAGCGCGAGATTGCCCCGGTCACGATCAAGTCCCGCAAGGGCGAGACGGTTGTCGACACTGACGAACTGCCCCGCACAGCCCGCCCGGACAAGATCCCGAGCCTGCGTCCGGCGTTCTCGAAAGACGGCACAGTGACCGCGGCCAACGCCTCCGCCATTTCCGATGGTGCGGCNGCGCTGGTGCTGATGCGCGAATCCGAAGCGAAGAAGCGCGGCCTCGAGCCGCTCGCCAAGATCGTCTCCTCGTCCAGCCATGCGCATGAGCCGGAATACTTCACCACCGCGCCCGTGCCCGCCATGAAAAAGGCGCTCGAAAAGGCTGGCTGGAGCATCGACGAAGTTGAACTCTGGGAAGTGAATGAAGCTTTCGCCGTGGTTCCGATGATCGCGATGAAAGAGCTGGGCATTCCCCACGANAAGCTGAACGTGAATGGCGGCGCCTGTGCCATGGGCCACCCAATCGGCGCTTCCGGCGCACGCCTGATCGTCACCCTGCTGGCCGCGATGGAAGATCGTGGCCTGAAGAAGGGTATGGCCAGCCTCTGTATCGGCGGCGGCGAAGGCATCGCCATGGCGCTGGAACGCTATTAGGGCGGCCATATGCTGGATGAAACCCGGATCCTCGACCATTTCGCCGAGCAGGCGCGCTGGTGCGAGGATCTGGGGTCACCGTTTACCGCTGCGCTGCTCCGGCGGTTNGCAGACGATTTCGACGCAGGCGGCCCNGTTGCAGACATTTGCGGCGACTGGAGCGGCAATCCCCGCAAGGATGCGCTCGGCCTGCGCCTGACCGGGTACCTGCANCACGCCGTCCTGACAGGTACGGCGAAGGCGCTCGCTGCCNCCTATCCCGCCGCGTCACCTGACTGGAACATGGATACGGTCTGGCGAGAGGCGAGAACGTGGCTGGAGAACTATCCGGAGGATGCGCGCACCTATCTGAAGAGCCCTCCGCAGACGAATGAAACGCGCCGGTCCATCGCGCTTCTGCCCGGCTTTCTGGAGCTGGCCACCAAATTTCGCATGCCCATGCACCTGCTGGAACTGGGCGCCAGCGCGGGCCTGAACCAGAATTGGGATCGGTTCACCTATGATGGCGGCACNTGGCAAAAGCCCGGCCCCAGCGATGTTACCATTTCCACCGTCTGGAACGGCCCCGCCCCTGCCCACCTTGAAGCNGCGCCCCTGATCCAATCCCGCGCTGGATGCGATCTGAACCCGATAGATGTGTCTGATGAAGCCGCCTATCTGCGCCTNAAATCCTATACCTGGCCNGACCAGGCCGGGCGTCTTGCGCGGCTCGATGCAGCTGCCGACCTTGCCCGCCAGAGGGGCGTGCGGATCGAACAGGCCGACGCTGTCGACTGGTTGACGGATCGACTCGCAAACCGCCCGGCGGAAGGGCTGACCGTCGTTTATCACTCCGTTTTCCTCGTCTATCCGCCCAAGGAAGACATCGCCCGCATCATGCGGCTGATCGAGGAGGCGGGCGCGGCGGCCACGGCAGACGCGCCGCTCGCCTGGCTATGTTTCGAACCGGAATCCCTCTTCGGAGGCGATCGCACATCCCCGCGCATGCAGACACGGCTTCAGAGTTGGCCGGATGGCAGCGCACGTACACTGAACGAATCAGATGGTCACGTCACCTATATTGACGTTGTGGGCGACTAGTCCTGCGGGGCTGCGCCATAGGCCGCTGCGAGATCCTCTGCCAGACCATTCAGGGCCTGCACGCCCTTTTCGCTGAAACTGTTCGTGTTGACGATCACGACCACTCCTGCATCCGGGTAGAGCCTCACCGTAGACAACCACATCGTGTTTGACCCGCTGTGCCCAAGCGCAGCGCCAGATGGACTGTCGGAAACCACGCCCCAGCCCAGCGCATAGTCCGACGCCTCGTCCGGATAGGGCATGAGCAGCTTCGCTACTGTTTCATCCGGCGTCAGGAAACGGCTGAGCAGCCGTGCATGCGCCTCCAATGGTACATGCAACGTGCCCGCCGGGGCCAGCGCAGGCGGATTGTCCGCATCCAAACCAGCGCCCTGCCCTTTCAGCCCGCCGAACAGACCTTTCCGGTGGCCTTCAATGCCCTCTGGCGGCGGACCAAAGCCCCATCCCTCGCCAGACGGAACCAGCTCTGCCAGGAACAGGGATTCGTAATTCTCATGCCCCATGCGCTCAGCGATACGGTCCAGCGCCGCGCCGGCCACCATGTATCCGTAATTGGAATAGGTGAAGCTGCCCGGCTCGGTCTTGGGCGGTTTGGCGAGTGCAGCCCTTGCCAAACTGGTCCGTTGCGCCTCCACCGTGTTTGAAGACGCCCGGCTGGTCAGGAACCAGGTCACACCCGGATTGGCGGCCATCCCGCTGCGATGCGCCAACAGGTCTTCAATTGTGATGTCCGACCACGCCGCATCCATTTCATCAGCCAGGTCCGGCAGCAATTCCGGCAGCGTCGCGCCCCATCTGGCCTCCCCTCGCTCAACGAGACGCCCATAAAGCAAAGCGGTCAGCATCTTGGTATTGGAGCCGATATGCCAGGCATCATCCGGTTGCGCTGCGTCCCCCTTGCCCCGGACGCGATCGCCCGTCACGGCGAGCGCAAGGATCTGCCCATCCGCATCCGCAACCACTGCGCCAAGCGCGACCAGACCCGCCTTGTCGCGCACCGTTTCGAGCTTCGCAGTCAGGTCTTCGGGCGACATCGATTCGCTCCAGGCAGGCATCGCCAATGCCAGCGCAAACAAGAATGTGACCAGGCATTTCAGCATGTCGCGCACCTCCGCATGCGCGCACCGCCAATCAGGCTGAGGTCGGTTTCTTGATATCCTCAACCAGGTCCAGCGGCAGCGCCGTTGTGCGTTTTGCAACGCGAATTACGATGCGGGACTGAACATCTGACACCAGCGCCGAGCCGAGCAGATTGTCCCGCAGGAAATTGTCATAAGCGTGCATGTCTGTCGTGATGATGTGGATCATGTAGTCCACCGCGCCCGTCACGGTCATGCACTCGATCACTTCGGGCCACGCCTGAACCATTTGCTCGAACGCATCGAGGTTTTCCCGGCTCGGCAACGCCAGTTTGACGCTGGCCATCACTTCAAAGTTGAGTCCGAGCGAGGAATTGTCCAGAAGGGTCACCCGGCCCGTGATGAAGCCCGCCTCTTCCATGCGCTTGATGCGGCGCCAGCAGGGTGATGAAGACAGGCCTACGCGGTCGGCGATCTCGGCAACGGACAGGCCGGCGTCATGCTGAACAATGTCCAGGATTCGCGCGTCGACGGCATCTAGTTCTTGGGGCAATCTTTGCTCACTTTCTTGCGTATCTTGGTAAATTTAACCCCGCAATAGCAAATATCGCGCAAGATAGGCAAGCAATTTCACTTAATTTACCCAATAATATGCCTAAACCCTCATTTCATAGGCATATCATGCAACATCGTGAAGTTACGCTGGACGACAAATACAAGCTTGTCGAGGGAAAAGCGTTCATGACCGGCATTCAGGCGCTGGTCCGCCTACCACTTGATCGCAAACGTCTCGATCTGCGTCAGAATCTGAACACGGCCGGCTTCATTTCCGGGTATCGCGGCTCGCCGCTGGGCGGCTACGACCAGCAATTGCGTGCCGCGCAAAAATGGCTCGACGCGCACGATATCAAGTTCTGGGAAGGCCTGAACGAAGACCTTGGCGCAACTGCCGTCTGGGGCAGCCAGCAGCTCGGCCTGTTCCCCGGCGCAAAATATGATGGCCTGTTCGGCATCTGGTACGGCAAGGCCCCGGGTGTCGACCGCACAGGTGACGTGTTCAAACATGCCAACGCTGCCGGCGCCTCCGATCATGGCGGTGTGCTGGCGATCATCGGCGACGACCATAATTGCAAGTCTTCGACTCTTCCCTCGCAGTCAGAATACGCCATGGCGGACGCCGAAATCCCCGTCCTCAACCCGGCCTCGATCCAGGATGTGCTGGATTACGGCATTCATGGCTGGGCGATGAGCCGCTTTTCCGGCGCATGGACCGGCCTCGTAGCCCTCGCTGACACGATGGATTCCGGTTCGGTCGTCAGCGTCGATCTCGACCGCTTCAATTTCATCCAGCCCGACTTCCAATTGCCGGAAGACGGCGTGCATTTGCGGCGCGGCGACAGCCCGCTCGACAAGGAACGCCGCCTGCGTCAGGTGAAGCTGCCCGCTGCGCAAGCCTATGTGCGCGCCAACAAGCTGGACCAGGTCATCCTGCCTTCGCCGAAACCCCGTGTCGGTGTTGTCGTGACGGGACAAGCTGCCCGCGATGTGTTCGAGGCACTCGCGGCGCTCGGCCTGTCACCGCAGGATGCAGGACGCCTGGGTCTCTCCGTGTACAAGGTGGCCATGCCGTGGCCGCTGGAACCGGAAGGGATCCGGGCGTTCTGCAAAGGTCTGGAACGCGTGGTCGTGATCGAACACAAGCGCCCGCTGATCGAAGACCAGTTGCGCTCTGTGCTGTATGACCTGCCAGATGGCCAGCGCCCGACGGTGGAAGGCAAGCGCGACCGCGAAGGCCGCCCCCTCCTCTCCGACATTGCCTCCATCTCCATCCCGGAAATGGCCGAAGCACTGATGAAGATCCTGCCGGAAGGCTGGGATACCTCACGGGCCAAGGCCTATTTCGACCGCATCGGCCGCGCCGGGGAAGCCGCACGCACCAATGCGACGGAAACCCTCCGTACACCGCATTACTGTTCCGGCTGCCCGCACAATTCCTCCACCGTCGTGCCGGAAGGCTCGCGCGCGCTGGCAGGNATTGGCTGTCACTATATGGCGAATTTCATGCCGGACCGGAAAACCGACATGACCAGCCAGATGGGCGGCGAAGGCATCGCCTGGGTCGGCCAGCACTGGGCGACGGACGAGCCGCACGTCTTCGTCAATCTCGGCGACGGCACCTACTCCCATTCCGGCAGCCTTGCCATCCGCGCCGCGGTCACCTCCGGCGCGAACATGACCTACAAGATTCTGTATAACGACGCCGTCGCCATGACCGGCGGCCAGCATGTCGAATCCGGCCAGACCCCGGCCCAGATTGCCCAGCAGGTCGAAGCCGAAGGTGTCGAAACCATTGTCATCGTCACCGAAGATCCGACCCGTTACGCCAACGTCAAACACATTCCGCGCCGCGTGAAGATTTACGACCGCGAGGAGCTGGACGAGGTCCAGAAGATGTTGCGCGAAACGCCGGGCGTCTCCGTCATGATCTACGACCAGATCTGCGCCACGGAAAAACGTCGCCGCTCCAAGCGCGGCCTGCGCGCACCGGACCGCACGCGCGTCGTGATCAACACCGAGGTCTGCGAAGGCTGTGGTGATTGCTCGATCAAATCGAACTGCCTGTCGGTTGAGCCGGTCGAGACCGAACTTGGCCGCAAGCGCCGGATCAACCAGTCAACCTGTAACACGGACCTGTCCTGCCTGCGGGGCTTCTGCCCGAGCTTCGTGACCATTCAGGATGGCGAGCCGGCCTGGCAGGACCAGCCGCGTCCGGAGTTTGACGATGCGGGCCTGCCCCTGCCCGAAACGCCGGGACTGTCGGAGCCTTGGAACGTGCTGTTCACCGGCGTTGGCGGTACGGGCGTCACCACCGTCGCCGCCGTGCTGGCAATGGCCGCGCATGTGGATGGCAATGCCGCCTCCAGCCTGGACATGACCGGCCTTGCCCAGAAGGGCGGCCCGGTGCTCAGCCATATCCGCTTCGCGAAAGAGCCGGAGATGATCTCCACCGGCAAGGTTCCTCCGGCCAGCGCAGACCTGATCATCGCCTGCGACCTTGTCGTGGCGGCGGGCGGGGACGCGCTGAATTTGATGGATGTTGGCCGCACCGCCGCCTATGCGAACTCCGACGTCACCCCGACCAGCGAGTTCATCCGGGATCGGTCAAAGCGTTTCGAGAGCGACCTCCTGGCCGCGCGCGTGAAGCGTCAGGCCCGTGATTTCGGCGCATTTGATGCCGAGGCGCTGGCTGTCGGCTACCTCCACGATGCGATCTATACGAACATGATCATGGTCGGATACGCTTGGCAGAAAGGCCAGGTCCCGATCAGCCTGCGGGCGCTCTACCGCGCGATCCGCCTGAACGGCACGAAGGTGGAAGACAACATGTCCGCCTTCAACATTGGCCGTATCGCCGCCGCTGACCCGGACCGTCTTCTGCCCCAGACGGACCCGCGCGGCCATATTGAGGAGAAAACCCTCGACGAGCTGATCGAGGATCGGGCCAGCCGCCTGACCGCCTATCAGAACGCCGCCTATGCGGAAAAATACCGCAGCATCGTGGCGCAGGTCCGCGCCGCAGAACATGCCGCAGAATTGGGTGAGAAACTGACCCGAGCCGCCGCCACCTATGCCTACAAGCTGATGGCCTACAAGGATGAATACGAAGTCGCCCGTCTCTACACGGATGGCAAGTTCGCCGACTATGTCGCCAGCCAGTTCAAGGGCGGCAAGATGCGCCTCATGCTGGCCCCGCCGATCCTCGCCAAGAAGGATGCCGAAGGCCATCTGAAGAAGAAGCATTTCGGCCCGTGGATGTTCCGCGTCTTCAAGCTGATGGCGAAGTTCAAGGGCCTGCGCGGCACGCGGTTCGACCTGTTCGGCTACACCGAAGAACGCCGCATGGAGCGCCAGCTGCGCGATGAGTATCTCGCCGGCCTGGCCCGCATTGCGCAGGAACTTACCGCACAGAACCATACCCTTGCCATCGCGCTCGCCGAAATACCGGACGAGATCCGCGGCTATGGCCACGTCAAGGACGCGGCGGTCGATGTTGCGAAGGCGAAAGAGGCAGAGCTCTGGGCCGGTTGGCCGGAGGGCACAATGCCCAAGGCAAAGACCACGCTGATCGCGGCGGCGGAGTAGACCCTAGTCTACTTCGTCCACCCGCACATCAATGATCGTACCTTTCTTGCCGAGCTTTTCGAGCGTCTTCTCGATGTCGTCGGACTCGACCGTGCGCGTATAGGTCTTTGTGCCGCCACTGAATTTCTTCACCTTGACGGTCAGCTTCACGTCGCGTTCCGGCCCGTCCAGCGCATCGCCCGTGGCGCTCACCACCCCGGAGCCGACCTTGTAGGCGCCCTTGGCCGTGCCCTCGACCACATCGCCCGCCACGCCGACAGGCACGGTGACGACCTTGGTGGCAAGACAGGCTGGCAGGGTGGCAATCATGCCCGCAACAAGCGCAAAACGAAGGACAGGCATGGCGAAATCTCCTCAAGGCTTGCGCCATGTTAAACCAGAGGAGTGTTGAGGCGAGGTTACGGTTTGGTCAGCTCATTGCGCGCCGGACCCGCTTCATGTCCGCTCATCCCGGCGCAGGCCGGGACCCAGCCGGATCCGAGATGAGCGCGCAAATCTGGGCCCCGGCCTGCGCCGGGGTGAGCGATCAAAAAAGGCCCTACCCCCGCGCGAGAGACTCGTCGATCAGCCGCGCGGTGTTCTCCACGCCATAGAGCGCGGCGAAGCTGCCGAAGCGCGGGCCCTGGCTCTGGCCCAG